>NZ_JAIUMX010000063.1:0-20579 GCF_022565315.1 Cyclonatronum sp.
ATTTGACGGCAAAGAGCTGGAGAAAGACGATGAGTTCGGCTACGAAGATTTTGATCACGAGCAAAACGTTTACACCCGCGACCTGAATCAGGTTTACCGGCAGCTGGGCGATTCGAAGGACTAATACGCTAAGCAACGCTGCATCAGAAACAGTTGCGAAGCGATACAGGGAGGGCTATTATCAGCGATGAACCAATCACTGATAACGGTCTTCCTTTTTTTATGAAAACAAACTGGCAATCGCTAACCGAACCTACTCTTTTACTCGATACGCGCATCGCGAAGCGGAACCTGCGGCGCATGGCCGAGAAAGCAAAGCGCACAGGCGTGGTGCTCAATCCGCATTTCAAAACGCATCAGTCGGCAGAAATTGGGGAGTGGTTCCGCGCGGCGGGCATTTCGCGGATCAGTGTTTCGAGCCTGCTTATGGCTGAATATTTCGCCAGTCACGGATGGAACGATATTACGGTGCTGTTTCCGGTGAATGTGCGGGACCTTTCGCGGATCAAACGGCTCTCCGCCTCCGTGAGCCTGACCCTTAACGTAATATCGTTAGGAAGTGCACGATTTTTAGTTGAAGAGGTCATACAGCCTGTAAACCTGATCGTCGAGGTTGAAGCGGGATATGGTCGTACCGGTATTTCGGTGAATGATGGAGATAAGATTGAAAAGCTTCTGCATTACCTCCAGCAGCAAAACAGGCACCAGTTCTACGGTTTCTACATACATGCCGGCCATACGTATGATGTTGCGGGTCCGGAGGAAGTGGCGGAGATTCACCTGCAAACCCTTGCTGCGCTCGGGCAGCTGAAGGGTCGCTGGATGGCTGACTTTACTGAGCTTAAAATCGATATGGGCGACACGCCGGGCTGCTCGATTATGGAGGATTTCAGCGGCATTTATGCCATTCATCCCGGTAATTTTATTTTCTATGACCTCACGCAGGGAGCCGTCGGTGCCTGCGAAATCAGCGATATAGCGGTGTGTGTGGCCTGTCCCGTCGTTGCAAAGGAGGAAAGCCGCAACGAAATAGTGGTGCACGGGGGCGCGGTACACTTTTCGAAGGACTGGCTTACCACAGCCGGCGATTCCGGCACACAAATGATTTTTGGCCGGCCGGTGCAGCTCTCAGCCGACCGCTGGGGAGCGCCGATACCCGGCGGATTTGTGCGCAAGCTCTCGCAGGAGCACGGCATCATCAGGCTTGGCAGGGAGGCGTTTGAAGAGATTCAGGTCGGGGACCTGATCGGGGTGCTGCCGGTTCATTCCTGCCTCACGGCTGACTGCATGGGCAGCTACCTCACGGAAGAAGGCGAGCTGCTGAACATGATGCCGTGGCGGAACAGGGCTTGAAATTCATCATCACAAAAAAGAAAAATCAGACTGCTAAAAGCGAAGAAGTCTGAGCGAATTTAGTGTGCGGACGGCAGATGATGTAACACTTTTATAATGATCATAGGTGCACGCCTCAGGACCAAATGATGTAAAGTATCGGTTGATGTTTTCATTCATAGATCCTTCAAAATCAAAAACAAGTTTGTGTTCCATCGCAAAGGAAATCATGAGGTGCAGGGCGTAGGGTCCGGCGTGCAGGCTGCGGTGTTTTTGGCTGAGTCCGCTCGCAATGTAGTAGGCCGTGTGCCGGTCGAAAGGCACCCAGTAGGCGGCAATCATCTCGTCCTTCAGGCGCACGCAAAGGCAACATGCCAGGCCGTTTTCGTGCAGTGACTCGGCAAGACGGATGAAGTCATTTTTCGGGAAGGGATGCGCCCGGCCTGCGGCGCGGAAGCTCTCCTCACTTAGGGCATAGACCTGTTCGAAATCGGTTGTGCTTTCAGCCCTCAGCTCAGGGTTCCGCATGGCCCGGCGGATGTAACGCCGCTGCGAAGTGCCGCTGTAGCTCTCAATCAGCTCATCGGGAGCGCGGCCGGAAATCCGGTTGGTGCGCAGGCTGCGATGGCTGCAGCCGGGAATGAGTTTTGCTTCGTGGTTTTGCAGCAGCTGCCGTGTTTGTACGGCCTGTGGCGGCAGGTTAAAGGTGAAGGCATCGAAAGAGGCATAAACCCCGGTGAGAAGCTGTTTGAAGGCTTCCTTCAGCTGCGGGCTTTGCACCAGCGCATCAGAGAAAACGGGCCCGTAGTACGGGGTCATGCGGGGCTGCGGTACGAGCCGCTGCCGCCATCTTGTTTTCACCGCCAAAGCCGCCCCGCCCATGAGCGCATCACCCTTAAAGAGTCCGAAGATTTCGGTCTCGGTCTGCGGCTGTTCGCGCAGCCAGATGCTGCTGTGGAACAGGGTTCCGTCGCGCTGCTCGAGGGCGAAGGCATCCCAGAGGGGCCAGTTTTCGGGCTTTATTTTTTCGATGCGCCAGCTGTAGCTCATAAGCCGAAGTGCGCTTTAATGATCGCTGCGATGTGCTGCGAGGCGTAGCCGTCGCCGTAAAGCGGCTGCCAGGGTGTTGCAGGCGGGTTGCTGATGGCCTGACGGATGGCGGCTGCATCCGGGCCGGTGAGCTGATTCCAGCCGCCTTCGAGGGTTTCGACCCATTCGGTTTCGAGGCGCAGGGTGATGCAGGCTTTCTTCAGCCAGTAGGCTTCTTTCTGAAGGCCGCCGGAATCGGTGAGCACGAGTGCTGCCTGTGCAAGCAGCTGTAGCAGGCTCAGGTAGGGGAGCGGCTTCACGAGCCGGATATTCGGAGGGATGCGCATCCCCGAAAGCCGGTCGTGGTTACGGGGGTGAACGGGCCAGATGACCTCCCCCGAAAAGTCAGCGGCGCCTTCGAGTATGGCCGCCATGTTTGCCGGATCGTCGGTGTTGGAGGGCCGGTGCACGGTAAGCAGGGCTGCCGGGCCGCTGAGGGTGAAGGGCGCCCCGCCGTTGAGCGGCACGAGCCGGAGGGCTTCCCCTTTTTCGGTTGCGAGGCCGGAAAAAATCCGGACGGCATCGTGCATCACATCCCCGGTGATGTGTACGCCCGCGCTGATGCCTTCGGCGCGCAGGTGCGCGGCACCGGTTTCGGAGCTGCAGAACAGCAGGCTGCTGAGCTGATCGGTGAGCACGCGGTTAACTTCCTCCGGCATCTGCCGGTTAAAGGAGCGCAGGCCGGCTTCCACGTGAATAACGGGGATGTGCAGCTTGGCCGCGGCAAGGGCGCCGGCAAGGGTGGAGTTGGTGTCGCCGTACACCATCAGCGCGAGGGTGCGGTCGCGGCGGCTGAGCAGCAGCTCTTCGGTTTTGGCGAGGATGGCGGCGGTCTGCGCCCCGTGCGAACCGGAGCCGGCCTCAAAATTGAGCGCGGGCTCGGGCAGGCCGAGCTCCTCAAAAAAAACCGCGCTCATGGCCGCATCGTAATGCTGACCCGAGTGCACGAGCACTTCCGGTATGCCGGCATCCCGCAGGGCCCGGCTTACAACAGAGGCTTTCACAAATTGCGGCCGCGCCCCGACAAGGGTGATGATTTCTTTCATATAAAAGGTTTTGGTGAGCTTCTAAAATAAGGCTAAGAGTTAAGTTTTTGGTAGTCAGGTACGGTTCGGCTTACAGCAGCATTGGTCAGGCAGATTCAGGGCAGGTCAGCAGGCGTTCTAACGGATGCCGGTAGAGTCCGCTTGGTGCAGGAGGGAAAATAGTATTCAGAATTAAATGGTTTTGTTGTTATTGAATACAGTTTACAGCATGCATACAGAAAAAGATCTGAAAGGAATCGCTGTGTATTTATCTCATTGACTTTACTATCTTCCAGCATTCTTAAGATTATTACCCTGCACCCGATTTTTAAAGACGTAACGTGCACCATTTTAACTTTTATGGTTGAAGAGCGACTCCATACCAACATTCTCCTTCAGCTGATTTACAGCATTGATGCACACTCGCAGTCAGCGGAGCTTTTACATAAGTCTCTGCCTGTATTTATGAAAAAGCTAAACTGCTTTCTTGCGGCAGTTTACAAAATAGAGGCTGATGGCCTCAGGGAAATGGTGATTTATCCCAAATCGGTGCGTCAGCAGGCTATTTGGGCAGAGCTTCAGGGCTTTCTTGAATCTTACCATCAGAATCCGGACCTCATTTCACCGGGCGAAACCGAAATTGACGGAAAGGTCTTTTATTTATATAAGATTGAGCAGTACGGCTATCTGCTTTTAGGTAAAAAGACTTATCTGGATTATTCTTTTAAGTACGAGTTACGGCATGTGGTAGATATGCTCGCCCGCACGATCCGGCAGATTCTTCGTGAAGTAGAGTTGCGGGAAACACAGCAAAAGCTGCGTGAAAAAACACGGCTGCTGCGTACCGTAGTTGATAACCTGCCTGTGAGTGTTTATACCAAAGATATGCACGGCCGGAAAACCCTGGCAAACAAGAAAGAACTCGAAATATTGGGTGTCGAAACCGAAGAGCTGGCTTTGGGCCGGCAGGATTCGGAATTCTATGATGAAAGGTTTTTGCAGCCGGCCAGCATGATGGATTCGATAGTGCTTGAGGAAGGTATTCCGATTATGGATGAGGAGCTTGAGTATAAGCCCGGGCGCTTTGGCATTATCTCGAAGCTCCCGATGATGAATGAGCGGGGGGAGGTTATCGGGCTGCTCGGAATTACGATCGACAACACCGAAAGCCGCCTTCGGGAGCAGGAGCTTAGCCTGCTGAAAAACCTCATTAATGATTCGTCTGATGCGGTGCAGGTTGCTGATGAAGCAGGCCGGATGATCTACGTGAACACGGAAGCGAGTCAGCGGCTTGGTATAAGCACAGGGGAAGTGCAGAAGTATCACGTAAAAGATTTCGAGCCCCTTTTCAGGAATGAAGGCGCATGGCAGCAGCACATCGAAGAGCTCAAAAAAGGCCGGCCACTCACGATTTACAGTCAGAATTCGAACCTGGTAACCAAGCGCACTTTCCCCGTAGAGGTTTCGGTGAAGTATGTAACCATTGCAGGTAACGGCTACGTTGTGGCCATTTCGCGCGACATCACCGAGCGGCGCAATTACGAGCTTCAGCTACAGGAAGCCAAGCAGAAGGCGGAAGCTGCCAATCAGGCAAAATCCCTGTTTCTGGCAAACATGAGCCACGAAATCCGGACTCCGCTGAATGCCGTTATTGGCTTTAGCCAGCTGCTTGATGATACCGATCTCGACGACGAACAGCATGAGTACGTTTCTAATGTGATCTCCTCTTCCCGCAATCTGCTTGGCATCATTAATGATGTGCTTGATTTTTCAAAGATCGAAGCCGGAAAGCTGGAGCTTGATCCGGTACAGACCAGTCTCAGGGCCATTGTTACGGAGGTGATGGATATCCTTGCCTATCAGGCGCAGCAGAGCAGCAACACATTACTGCTAAACCTTCAGCCGGGCCTGCCGGCAACCATTATCGCGGATTCGCTTCGCCTCAAGCAGGTGCTTATTAACCTGTTGGGCAATGCCAACAAATTTACCCATCGCGGAACCGTTGAGCTGCGCATTGACGGTGAGCCTGTAAAGGGGAGCAACCGCTGGCGTTATTCCTTCTTTGTGCATGATAACGGCATAGGAATCAGCAAGGAAAATCAGAAAAAACTCTTTCGGGCATTTACGCAGGCAGATAACTCCACAACGCGTAAGTTCGGTGGTACGGGGCTTGGCCTTATTATCTCAAATATGCTGATCCAGAAAATGGGCGGTTCCATTCAGCTGATCAGTGAACCCGACCAGGGCAGTACCTTCTTTTTCCATGTTGAGTTTGAAGCAGAGCTGCAAAAATCCCCGCTTCCTGCTTCTATTCCGGGTATATCGGATGTGCTTTTACTGATGAAAAACGAGAGCGAGCGGGCCATAATGGAACGCATCCTTTCATCCGTACAGGTAAAGGCCCGGGGGTTCGATTCGGTTGGCTCTTTCATGAAATCGGAATTGCCGGAAAATGAAACCTGGCAAATGGTTTTTTTGGGAACCGAAGATCAGGTTTATGGAAACCGCAAGGAGCTGGATGCTTTCAGCACGGTTTTGCCGGAGTCAACTGTTGTATGCCTGATTGTGAACCCGCTGTCCGATTTTGTGAAAGCCGACCGGGCCCTGCGCGACCGGTTCCCGCTTGTGCTTAAACTGAACCGGCCGTTTCACCCGGATACCGTGTTAGAAAAGCTTGGCCATGCATACCTGCAGCACTCCGAGAAGAGCGGCACGGAATCGGCAAAGGCAGAAAACGGAGCTAAGATGCGGCCGCTTTTCAGTAGTTTTAAACGCCGGATCAGCGAACGGCACCCCGTCATTTTAATCGTGGAAGACGTTGAGCTGAACATGATGCTCGTAACAACGCTTATTTCAAAACTACTGCCTGAAGCAAAGCTCCTGAAGGCTTACAATGCCGATGAAGCCCTTGGTTATGCACAGGCCGGGCTAATCGATCTGATTCTGATGGATGTTCACCTTCCCGGAGCCGATGGCGTGGAAATTACCGGGCAGATCCGCAGGCTTAACCATACCAATGCAAACACCCCGATCGTGGCCCTTACGGCAGGTATTGTAAAGGAAGAACAGCAGCGTTGCCTTAATGCAGGCATGAACGATTATATCACCAAACCTATCAAAACGCCGGAGCTCATCCGGGTGCTGAAATCTTACCTGAAAAAAGTTTATATGTAGCTTTTCAGGGATGCTTCCTTTTGTGAAGCCGTAAGTTCTTCAAGCAGCCGCCCGATAGCCGCGGCTTGTGCCGGCCGTGTGTAGCTGCGCACGGCTTCTGCGGAGGGCTGCACCGAAGGCCGCCCATGCTGCCAGTTGGTAAACCATTTTTCCAGGCATAGGGTGATGCCGTCTGTATCGCTGAACCCGTGTGTTAGCCCCGAACCGGTTTCCTGCAGCAGCGCCGCCGCATCTCCGTTTTCGGGCCCGATGCACAAAATGGGCCGTCCGCTTGCCATATACTCAAAAACTTTGCCCGAAAGGAAGCCCCCGGCATTTGCGGTGTTGTTTATTAGCAGCAGCAGCACATCTGCGGAGAAAACTTCCTCAAGCGCCTGCTGATGCGGCAGATAGGGGATGAAGGTGCAATTCCCATCCAGACCTGCTTCCTGTACGGAAACACGCACGCTGCTGTCCACACTGCCCACAAGCCGGATGCGCAGCTTTGCCCTGAAATCCGGAAGCTGCCTGCAAAGTTTCGCAAGCGCCTCCCACAACGCGCGCGGATTGCGCGAGGGTACGAGTGAGCCGGAGTGGGTTAGGGTGAAGTAGTCTGATGCAGGCTGTACTTTGGTGCTTAGGCCGGCAAAATCAGCAGGGTCGTAGCCGTTGGGGATTACCTCCGCCCTGCGCGCCCCTTTTTCGAGCAGCTCCCCGCGGATGCTTCCGCTTACCGTTGTTACCACATCGGCCTGTGAAAGCACCGACCGCTCCATGCGGCGGTGCAGCCGGTCAGCGGGCTGTGTGAGCAGCAGATCGGCATAAAAATCGATGCCGGTCCACGGGTCGCGGAAATCAGCCAGCCAGGGCAGGCCCGTTTTCCGGGCAAGCTGCTGCGCAATACGGTGCATGGAGTGCGGCGGCCCCGTGCTGATGATTGCCTCCACCGGGTTTTCCCTCAGGTAGTGCTGCAGGAAGCGCACTGAAGGGCGAATCCACAGGCAGCGTGCGTCCGGGATGAAAAAATTGCCGCGAACCCAGCGTGAGAGCAGCTCCGCGCGGCTTTCTGACCCCTCCGCTTCGGTGCGGATGAAGCCTACATTTACGGACTCCCTGCGGCCGGTAATTTTTTTGTACCACTGATAAGGTTCCGTAATGGGTCGTCTGATTATTTCCGCCTGTAGCGGCACCTCCGCCAGCAGGCTGCTGTCGGTTGCGGGGGCTTCGGGATTTTCCGGGGTGTAAATAACGGGCTGCCAGCCGTATTCAGGCAGGTAGCGGGCGTATTTGAGCCAGCGCTGTACGCCTGAGCCTCCGCTTGGCGGCCAGTAATACGTGATAATCAGAACGCGCTTCAAGGGCGTGGCGGCATTTGTTCTGGAACCGGTCTCCCGCCTTGTACTTCGGGCAGGGGCACGGGCCGCATCACCTGAAAAATTCCAAAACCCAGTAAACCCAGAATTACAAGGTTGAAAATCCATGAGAGTACGGAGCCCAGAGTGTGGGAGCGGGGCTCGAAAATCAGCTGTACTTCGTGTTCGCCGGCGGTGAGGTAGAGGCTTCGCAGCAGGAAATTCATCGCATAAATGTCGTTTTCTTCGCCGTTTACATAAGCCCGCCACCCGGCCGGGTAGTACATCTCGGATATGGCGATGTAACCGGGTTCCGTTTTGTTTACCGTAAATGCAATTTCCCGCGCATTGTACCGGCTTACGCTGAAACGTGCCCGGGGGTCGGCCCTGTGCGTGCGGAGCGTTTCTTCGGGTTTTTCGATCACAGACCGGATTTCGGGGCTGAAGAAAGGCTCACTGATAAAGTTGAGTGCTGCAGAGGGTGATTCCGCCGCTTTCACGTTGCCGGGAAAAAATACCTTGGGCAGAACGCCCCGGTTTTCCATCACAACTCCGGTTTCATCCTCAAATACCAGTGGGAAATCAGGGAACTGCAGGTCGCGTGCAGCGGTGATGTAGCGCACGTTAAGCATATCAAGCAGCCCAAAGTTAAGGCCGGGAGATGCAAAAAAAGCTTGGTCGATCGCATCCTGATAACGGTTCATTTTTGCGCCGGTGTAGCCGCCAACGCTGGGGTAAAAATAGGCTGGCACAGCATTATTGAACGGATTTTCATCAATCGGGAAAACCCGGTAGGGATAGGGCCTTTCGCGCTGCTGCTGCTGTATAAAGGTGTGATGCGGAAGCCGCTGCCGTTCCAGGAAATCACGCTGCGACACGAACTGATCCACCTTGCTTGTTTGCGGTATGTAGCGTTTGCCTACGCTGCTCAGGTCGGCGGTGAGCAGGGCGATGAACAGCAGGATTACGGCATAGGCCGGAAGTTTGGCTGTCACAAATGCACCGATCAGCACAAGACCTGCGCTGGTGAAGAGCAGGTAGCGGGTTGTGTCGCTTTTGGCAAGATTTTCCCGCTCAAGCCGGAATTCAGCCAGGAACCGGCCGGCTGCTTCATTCACTCGGGGGTCCGAAATATCAACCTGATTTGCCCGGGCCAGCTGTGCCGCAATTTGCTGCCGTTCGCCGGTTTTGGTATAGCTGAGCATGTTTGATGCGGCAAAAAATAAGATCAGTCCCAGTCCGGCTGCACCAAGGGCAGGCCAGAGCATATCTTTGAGCCGGGTGATTTCATTCCTTCGTTCGATACTGAACAGCCAGTTCGCACCCATCGCCGCCAGCATACCGAGGCTGAAAGTTGTTACCATCAGCCATTTTTCCGGTGCCCTGAATTTGTTGAACAGCGGCATGTACTCAAAAAAGAGCTGATTGAAGGCAAGGAAATGTTCGCCCAGCGCAAAAAGGGCTGAAAGTACAGCGCCCGACAAAAATACCCATTTAAGGCCGGATTTTACTTTAAAGAGGGCCAGAAGGATGAGCAGCACGGAAAGCGCACCGAGGTAATGCGGTCCGCTTGTCATGATTTTGGGACCCCAGTACAGGCCGTCGGCTGAGCTGCCGCCCATGATGCCCGGCACTGCCAGGGTTGTGAGCTCGAACCAGCCGTGCGACCAGGCCATGGCGTAATCGAGGTCGAGCCCGCTGCGCTCCTCAGCACCGCTACCGCCTCTGATGCTGTAGGGCGAGTACTCATAGATGCTCCAGTAAGGCTGCACGTTGGCCGCAAGCGCGAGCAGCCCGGCCGCGGCAATCAGCCCGGTCTTGCGCATCCAGTCCGGCAGGGTGCCGCTGCGCCACGCGTTCACGGTATCATACACCCACCAAATGAAAAACAGATACAAAAAGAAATAAGTAACCTGCGGATGCCCTGCCCGGAACTCCAGATTGGCCGCGAGCGCAAAAACGGCGAGTCCGAGAATCCAGTGTCGTGAGCGGGTGAGCAGCATGTAGCCGTAGAACATCCACGGGATAAAGGCCAGCGCGTACACCTTGGCGTTGTGCCCGGCCCCGACAATAATGGGCATGTAGGTCGTGAGGCCGAGAATCACCGCGCCGGTTACCGCGGCCAGCGGATGCAGCTTCAGCCGTAGCAAAAACAGGTAGATACCCACGAGCATCACCCAGAGGGCGGCGGCGGGGAAAACCGGTGCCATCCATTTAAAAATGTTGTCGAAATGCGGCACCGAGCGCACATACGAAACGATGAAGGCTGGCATGCCCGAAAACATATTTTCCGCCCACAGCGGCTCTTCGCCGAATTGTTCGCGGTGCTCAATCACCGATTCGGCGCTTGCCCGCCACTGAATGATATCGGGAGAGAAGAAGCGCTTATCGCCGATAATCACATCCCCGTAATGAAACAGCGGCAGAATGAACAGGAAGCTCAGGCAGATAACATGCTGCCATGCCGGCCGGATTTTATCCCAGTGTGACAGGGGGCGGGTGAAGCTGCGGATTGTTTTACGGGAGGTTCGGTTCGATGGCATCAGACAATTGGAAAGCTCGTTGAGGGGGGCTACTCGATTACACGGGGAACGCGGAAATGATCGGCATCGGCGTCGGGTGCATTTTTGAGGGCTTCTTCGTGCGGCAGCGGCGGCAGCGCAACATCGGCCCGTAAACCGGGTTCATGATCAATTACGTGCTCAAGCGGCTCAACACCATCCGTATCAACCTGATTGAGCAGCTCCATATAGCCCAAAATCTGATTCATATCACCGGCGAGCTGCTCTGTTTCAGCTTCAGTGAGCCGAAGCCTTGCGAGCCTGGCAACGTGCAAAACATCTTCCCTTGTAACAGACATACGTTCGATAATTTAGTTGAATTCACGGGGCAGATCCGACTGACATCCCGCATACGGCAATTAACTGCGCAAAATAAACCTAATCCCCGTGAATTACCACTTTTACACCCTATGCGCAGAATCTGTTATGCCATGTCAGCTTCAGGTTTAATATATTCAGAATACTGCCAGTGCAGATTTATTTGAGATTTGTTACCTGCCATTTGCCGGTACGCAAGCAAGGGGACATCACCATAAAAGGACATCCGTCAATACATGATCAAAAAAAAGGTAATTGTAATTAACTCAAGCGGAATTCATGCCAGGCCGGCATCTATGCTTGTGAAAACGGCTGCAAAATTTACTTCAGAATTCCATATTCACTCACACGGGTACCGCATCAATGCCAAAAGCATACTGGGAGTTCTCACCCTTGCAGCAGAGTGCGGGGCCGAGCTTGAACTGGAGTTTAGCGGTGAGGATGAAGAACAGGCCTGCGAAGCCATATCGCATCTGTTTGAACAGGGCTTTGGGATGATGGATACCGATGAAGGCGGGAGTTCATAAATGTACACCATAGATTCAGTGCCGGGATATAATACCGTTTGGCGGGGCATGGCGGCGGCAGAAGGTCTTTCAGCGGGACCGGCTTTTGTTTACAACCCGCAATCAGTTGTTCTTTCTGATCGCAAAATAGGTTCTGAGCAGGTAAAGGAAGAACAAAAAAAAGTGGCTTCGGCCATGCGTATTGTTGAGCTGGAGACCCGCAAAATAGCACAGCTTGCCGGGCAGGAAAATGAACTGGGCGGCAAAGCAGCGAAAGACATTCTGGATTTCCACCGGGAAATCCTTCGGGATCCGCAGCTTATTGCTGAAATTAATGAGCGTATCCGTACGGACCTCATCCCCGGCGACAGAGCAATTTTTCTGGTTTTCCGGGGGTACATTCAAAAGCTTGAGGTTTCAGGCAGCACCTTTTTTAAAGATCGCATCCCGGATATTGTGGATATCCGAAGCCGGATTATCAGCAGCCTGCAGCAAAAAGAGATGATTGTGCAGGTACAGGAAAACGCCATTATCATAAGCCGTGAGATTAACCCTTCGGAGATTATCCTCTTTGCCAGGCGCAAGGTGAAAGGCATCGTAGCTGAACGGGGCGGGCTAACTTCGCACGCAACCATTATCGCAAAATCGATGGGCATTCCGTTTGTTCTTGAAGTGGAAGGCATCACCAAAGGCATAAAGCCCGGCGAATGGGTTGTGGTTGACGGCTACAACGGGGTAGTGATTACGCAGCCTGCCCGGGCTTTCCTGAAGCAGATTCAGGTACGATCTGATGCCATCGACCGGGAGAAGGCCGATGAACAAAAGCTGTACGCCGAACCCGGAATGACCGCCTGCGGCAATAAAATACCGATTCGTGTAAATCTTGAGCTCGAAGCCGAAATAGACCGTGTGATGCGATATCAGCCGGAAGGCGTTGGCCTGCTCCGTACGGAAGCCTACTTTCTGGATCAGAGCCAGGATGATACAGCCCCTGAAAACGGTTCTTTTGCCGGCAGCGACCAGAAGCGGTTTCTGGAACGTGCCGCGCAGCTTGCCGGGCAAGACTACCTTACGGTTCGATTGTATGATGTGGGCGGCGACAAACTGCCGAGTTATGCTGACCGTGAAGAAAATCCGGCACTTGGCTGGAGGGGCATCCGAATTCTGCTGGAAAAACGCAGCCTGCTCAGGGCACAGCTTCAGCTGATTTTGGAGGCTGTGAACAGCTATCCCTGTAAACTCAGAATCCTGATTCCGCTGGTAACCCGTACCGAAGACGTACTCGAAGTAAGAGCTGAGCTTGACCGGTTGCTGAAGGATTTTCCGGCACAAAAGCCCGAACTTGGCATCATGGTTGAAGTGCCATCCACAGCTATCATGGCTGATGCTTTTGCCGGTATCGTTGATTTTATGAGCATAGGTACCAACGATCTAACCCAATACACCCTCGCCGCTGATCGCGGCAACCCCCGTGTTGCGGAATATTTTGACTCAGCACACCCGGCAATTTGGCGGCTTATTAATCAGGTTGTGCGGGCCTGCCGCGGGCATAATATAAGAGTAAGCGTTTGCGGTGAGCTTGCAGCCAACCCGCAGGCCGCCTGCATTTTAACGGGGCTTGGCGTGAGCTCGCTCAGTATGGCCGGCCCTTACATTCCGCAGGTGAAAAAAAAGCTCCGCGCACATACTTTGGCGTTGATGGAGAAACAGGCCTTATCTATATTAAATGTTGAAACAACTAAAGATGCAAAAAAAATAATGATGCAGTTTTAGCTTCGATTAAAACAGGGATTTGCAATGATTACTTTGGAGAATATCCGGCTGGTTGATCCTCAGGGACTGTGGGATAAGCTTTGTACCTTTGATGAGCAGCTTAGAGACGCCGTTTTTGAAACGGAAGACTACAAGATTGATATCGACAGAAACAAAATACGGGATGTTGTTATAACGGGCATGGGCGGCGCCATTATCGGAGGTGAGCTCATACGTGCAATGTGCCTCGAATGCGGCCATCTTCCGGTACATGTTAACAAATCGTATTCGCTGCCTTCATTTGTGAACGACAGGACACTCGTTATTGCTGTTTCACAATCCGGGAATACAGAAGAAACATTGTCATCTTTTGAAGAAGCCGGTGCAAGGGGGGCACAGCGCGTGATTATCACAACCGGCGGAATTCTTGCTGATATGGCATCCGAACAACAGATACCGGTAATTTTGCTTCCTAAGTCCCGGATTACAAGGGCAGCACTCGCATACTCATTTACAGCACTTTGGCGGGTATTTCAGCACCTTGAAGTTTTTCAACCCGGTAACGATGAACTTAACGGCGCTGCGGATTTCCTGGAGGAACAGATCGAAATACTCTCGGGTTTGGAAGAAAATATTGCAATTGAAATGGCAGCAGACCTAAAATCAACCCTGCCAATTATTTATTCCGGCGACGGGCTGATGGCGCCGGTTGCGCTTCGATGGAAAACGCAGTTTCATGAAAATGCCAAAGTGCTGGCCTACTGCAGCCATATTCCGGAAATGAACCATAACGAAATTGAGGGCTGGGAACTTACAGCGCACCTCATGGGCAAACTGTCAGTCATCATCCTTCAGGACGACAGCGATCACATGCGGGTAAGGCACAGAATGGATGTTACCGCACAACTGATCGAGCCCCACTCCCTTACGCTAAAACGGGTACACTCCATAGGGGAAAATGTGGTTCAGCGGGTACTGTTTATGATTCTCATGGGTGATTTTATTTCCTTTTATCTCGCAATCCTCTCTGAAGTTGACCCACTTCCCATAGAGAAAATTGAGCTGCTTAAGCGCAGGCTGAATGAAATTGATGTCTGAAATCAACCGGCCCGATTACAGCCCGCCTGTCGCAACCGCTTAGTTTATGCTGCCGGCCAGGAATCGGGAAAATAGTTCAAAGTTTCAGCATAGTTTAACGGAGAGAATGCTGCTTTGCGCCTCATTTACTTTATAATATAAAGCAAATGAGGCCTTTGCAATAGCGGGTATTTCCGGTCCGGAATAAAAGGCAGATGTATGAAAGCGGTTTTATGCCGTATTAAATTAGGTGAAGTGCAGTAATTTTTAAAATTCTTTGGCCAAATTGAAGGTGCAGGACAAACTTATGCTAAAACAGGGTGATTGACTTTATAAATTAAAGCAATTAGTTTTAGAGTGTTCACTTCAGTTCATTAAAAAAATTATCATAGCTATGGTAAGCAAAGAATTCACCCCCAAAAAAACCATTTGTAAAGTACGGCTTCAGATTCCGGCTGAATGGGCGGAAAAAGAAGCTGCAGTTGTAGGCGATTTCAATAACTGGGATCCTGCTGCAAACAAATTGGAGAAAAAAAACGGAGGATGGGAAACCGTTCTTCGCCTTAAGCCGGAAACGGAATACAAGTTTCGCTATTTCCTCGACGGCGAGCGCTGGGAAAACGATGATGAAGCCGACCGCTACGAACTTAACGAGTATGGTTCGAAGGATTCAATTCTTGTAATCGGTGACGGGAACTAAATTACAGGTGTACACCCTGTAAACCTCAAACGGCTTACATTCCAAAGCTCTGTGCATATTGCACAGGGCTTTTTTTATATGCATTTTCAGCTATGAAAAACAAAACTCCAAAGTCTGCCGGACTCATTGACTTTATACGTCTGAATAAGGCACTTACGACCCGTTTGCTTGGAACCGATTTCTGGTATTTTGAGAAATTGGCTTCAACAAATACCCTCGTCAAAAAAATGCCGGCTGAACTCGTGCTACCAGGCCTTGTGTGTGTGGCCGGCATGCAGCATGCAGGCAGAGGGCAACGCCAAAACCGCTGGCTTACAGCAGAAAATAATGCCCTTACATTTTCGGTAGTTTTTAAACCCGCTGACGACGCCTCGCTGCCAATGCTGCTGCAGCTCTCCGCATATGCCGTGGTAAGTGCCATAAAAAAGCATTGTGCCGTTAATGCAACCCTCAAGTGGCCGAATGATGTGCTTGTTGGCGGCAAAAAAGTATGCGGTATCCTCGCAGAAAGCACCTTTATCGGTTCGGAGCTTGAACGTTTTGTAATTGGTATTGGCATTAACACCAACGATGCACCTGTTAGCCAGGTCGGAGATTATGCGGTAAGTCTTGGCAGTATTCTGGATCGGTGTATTGACCATACAGATCTGCTCGCTGCTGTGCTTAACGAACTGGAAGAGCAGTACATAGCCAGAAAAACGCAATTGAAACAGCAGCTTTTGGAAATTAACCGCCTGCACCGTGGGTACGGCCAGCTCAATTACATTAAAACGGAGGGAGTTCTGCTTGACGGAAAATATAAGTTCCTCGGTTTAGATCTCACCGGCTACCCCGTATTTCTGGATGAAGAGGACAATGTGAAGAGGTTTACAAAGCAGGACATTCGTTTTGAACCAGTCTCCTGAGATTTTAAAAGCAATTAAATTACCGGCAAAAAAAATAGTTTGTGCCGTAAGCGGAGGAGTTGACAGCATGCTTTTGCTTGCCCGTTGCGCTTTGCATCCCTGGCCGGTAGTCGCTGCTCATGTAAATTATGCTAAAAGGGGAGAGGCAAGTGATCTGGATGAACGCCATGTTGTTTCCTGCTGCAGGGCATACGGAATTCCCTGTTTTGTGCATCATGCAAAACCTGAGGAGTTAAAGGGGAATTTTCAGGAATCTGCGCGTGAGCTTCGTTACCGTTTTTTTGAGGAAGTGCGACAGGCATCAGAAGCTTCAGCTGTGCTCACAGCGCATCACGCAGATGATGAAAGCGAAAGCATGTTGTTACAACTTTTCAGAAGTGGTGATTCCGGGAACCTGAGAGGTATTCATGAGCTGAAAAATAATGTTGTAAGGCCGATGCTTGGCCTGAGCAGGGATGAAATTCTTAATGCTGCCCGTGAGTGCAGGCTCGAATGGCGCGAAGATGAGAGTAATTCTTCAGCAGCTTACACCCGAAACCGGATTCGGCATGAAATTATCCCTGTGCTGAATGATCTCTTTCCGGGATGGAAGGAGCGTTTCGGGAAACAGACTGACTTCAACCGGACTCAGGACAATCTGGTGAACGGGATAATTAATCTCATTACGCTTGATAATAAAATAAAATTTTCGGCATTAAATTCTTTTAATGCCGAAAACAGACAAAAAATATTAGGTGCCTGGATTTTTAGACAGGCAGGCTTTCATACGAATCAGTCTGTTATTTCCGCTGTTCAGCAATTATTCAGAAAGCAAACAGGCAGCAGGGTTCAGCTTGGATTGGGTTATGAGGTGATGAGGGAGCGGCAAGAATTACTTTTGTTAAATCAGCACAGTACTATTCCTGAACCGCTTGCATCTGTTTCATTCGACAGGAGCGAGATTTCCACAACAAGCGCAGTACGGCTGGGTGAAAATAATTTTCAGTTGGCAGAGAGCGCTTGGGATGGAAAACCGGAGCTGCTGACCCTGGAGCTGAGGGAAGACGCTCTGCTTTTTCCGCTCAGGTTCCGGTACTGGAAAGCCGGAGATCGCATGAATCCGCTCGGGATGCGCGGGTCTAAGCTCGTTTCAGATATACTTACAGATCAGAAAGTGCCTTCATGGCAAAAAAAACAGGCAGTTGTTGTTCAGTCGTTTGATGGCAAAATTGCGGCTGTTATCTTTCCGATGGATGTTACGGGCAAAGCGGGACTTATTGCAGCACATGCAGCCTGTACTCAACTGCAGGATAAATCCATAAAAATTAAACGTATAAAGTGAGTTATGTCTTTCTATTTGCCTGATGAGGTAGTGTGTAACGGTGAAAAGTTTAAGGTGATGATTTCTGAGGCCGAGCTTCAGAAACGCATTGGCGAAATTGGTGCGCAAATTGACCGCGATTATGAAGGGAAAAAGCCCATTTTGATTGGTGTTCTGAACGGTGCTTTTATTTTCCTTGCTGATCTGATGCGGCATATTACGATCCCTTGTGAGGTCGATTTCTATAAGCTGAGCAGTTACGGCGACGCGAAAGTTTCTTCAGGTGAAGTGCAGCAGCGCAAAGATGTGGACGCCAATATTACAGGCAGGCATGTTATTCTCGTGGAAGATATCATCGATAGCGGGCTTTCTGCCTCCTACATCACAAATATCGTGGATCAGAAAAAACCTGCCTCTGTTGAATGGGTTACTCTCCTTAAAAAAACAGAAGCCCTTAAATATCATGTAGATATAAAGTATGTTTGTTTTGAGATTCCCACACTTTTTGTGCTTGGCTATGGGCTTGATTATGCGCAGGAAGGCCGCAACCTGGCACAGATTTATGTAATCGAGGATGAAGCCGGTAAAGGGAAATAAAAATGCAGGATTTCAATATTGGGGTTGCACTTCAGTCCTAAATAAGTTTATATTTGAAGTCTTCAACCGGAGAGATGGCTGAGTGGTTGAAAGCGGCACCCTGCTAAGGTGTTATACCCCCTCCGGGGTATCGAGGGTTCGAATCCCTCTCTCTCCGCAGTAAAATTTGTTATACATATTATATCCCCAAATCCCTGTGTCCGAAATGGCATGGGGATTTTTTTTGCTCTAAAATAAGATCGGCAAGGGTTTCTTGTGAAGTGCTTAATCAGCGCAGTCAGTATCAGGATCGCCTGTTTTTTTCTTCAATCCATTTCCCCATATAGCGCGTGCTCGCCATAGTGTGATGCCGGAGGATGCCGCCGGTGATGTTCTTTTCGCGGATTTGCCGCAGGTCCCGCATCAGCTGACTCAGCTGGCTGAGCAGCGCTGTTTCGTGCTGTTGTGCATCAAACTTGTTTCGCAAAACCTCTGCCGCCCACAATCTGAACCTTTTTCTGAGCCCATCATCCTGATAGAGCGTGGCGGCTTTCCGGATAAAATCATCCCGATTGAATGCCACAAAATCCGGGCAGTTTTCGGGTTCATCGATCCCTTCAATGCCGATGGGCGTAGTCACGAACGGCAGTCCGTGCCGCATGGCGTCGAGCAGTTTGCCTTTGAGTCCGGCACCAAAACGGATAGGAGCAAGCAGCAGCCGGTGCCCGTTAAGGCATGCCGTGAGTTCAGCGGCACGCCCCTTTACCTGAATACCGTTGTGAGGCTCCGACCATCGCAGCGTTTTTTCGGTGGCGTAGGCCCCGTAGAGATGCAGTTCCGCACCGTTCAGCTCCCGGCGAAGTGCCGGCCAGATATCCTGAATTAAAACCTGTGCGGCATCCTGATTGGGTTTGTGTAGGAAGTTTCCCAACGAAATACAGTTGAAGCTTAGGTTCTGCTGAAGCGAATCGGATACATTATCTGCCGACTCACAAAGCGGATGATAATGCAGCAAAGGCTTCATTTGAGGGATAAATTGCGATATTATTTGCAGTTCTGCTTCCGACATAAGCAGGGAGAGATCGCAGCGAAATATGGAGGCGAGCTCCCGACGCGCGTCGTCGGTTTGGAAGGTCTCGTACGATATTTCGGTGAACGAATAATCGGTGCCGGGCTTAGTGCTGCCGCGCCAGCGACGGATGAAGTGCAGGTCCTCGGTATTGAGTACGCAGGCAGCATCAGGCGCGGCCTCCCGTACCCGCCAGCCGAACTGTTCTTCGGCCATGAAGCGGTCGAAAACTACGATATCAGGCTTCAGTTGCTTCACGAGTGTGTCAATGCTGCTGCAATTCATGCGCAGCTGTTCCAGCCGGCAAAGCTGCCGTACGGTTTCGCTCATGAACGCACTCGGGGCTGAGGTGCAGCCGAAAACGATTTCGGAGCCGCTGCGGTGCAGGCTTTCGAGCAGCTGCAGCATGTGCCGCCCGGCCGCCGAAGAGTCCGGCTCAGGCCACACGTTTGATACAAAAAATATTTTTGGCGCCGTCCCGGTTGATGATATCATGTGAAACGGGTTATCGAAGAATAGCTTATTTGCATGGTTTTAAGCTTAAGAACTGATGATAATTCTGAAAAAAAGTATGGCTGTGTAAGATTCTGATAATAAGAGCGATAAGTCGCATTGTGAGATCGTCTTAAATCGGTGGTTTAAAACCGAATCAGGCTCAGGGAAATTTTACCTGTTGACATTACTCAAATATCAGCATAAAATTTGGGCATCCGAAAATATCGGATTTAACAACCAAAAATTAAACTTAACCACGGACATGGACGACAGTCATAGTTGTTGCTTGCGTAATGACCCGGATCCCGACCCTGATCCTGCAGCTGTAAGTCAGCGCAATTGCGGTACCGCACGTGGTGAGATTAATTTCTGTAAGCTTTTAAGCTAAACAGTTTTTGTTTCATCACCGCCCTCCCGTGATGAAACTTTACAGCGCAGTCTCCGGACGCACCAATCCAGCGATAAATAAACCCCAGATACCGGCATTAATGCATGGGTGTGGTACGTTTTTTTGAATTGCTGTAAGTGCCGGGACCGGTTTTATGCTTGTGATGCAATCTCTGCCGTACCGCAAAAATAAAACTATGCGCTACGAAAAGAAGCTCACCCAAGACCTCAGTCTTCTCATCAAAATCGCCATCATGCTGATGGTCGGTCTTTTTTTGATGATTGCACAGGCTGCCAATGCCCAGCATATGATCATCGATGACGCTGCTGTTACAACAGAGCGCTCCTTTCAGATCGAAACCTGGGCCGGCACCGAAGAAGCCATCTTTCAGCCTGCTTTTGCAGTTACCGAATGGCTTGAACTCACCACCGGACTCGCCTTTGATACCTCCGGCGATTTTGAATTCGCTGGCTTTTTTGCTGAACTCAAAGCGGTTAACCGCGATGTTGAGGAATTCGGCAGTGCTGTGGGCCTTGTCGCCGCCTTCGGATTCAGCGACGGCGGTGATTTTGAAGAGTTCATGGCTTACGTTCCCTACAGTCGTCTGATTCTGGGAGGCAGCTCCATGCTGCACCTCAATGCGGGTTTTACCCTCGCTGATGACGGTGAAGATTGGGAATTCAGCCCGATTTACGGTATCCGCGGCGATTTCGGCCTCCATGACAGGGTTTCAGTGCTTGCAGAAATATTTGCCGAAAACACGGACTTCGGCCTGAACGGCGGGCTCCGCCTCGGGCTGATTCCCGGATTACTCGAGTTGGATATCACCTACGGGCGTGGCTTTGAAAGCGGGTTCGACTTCCCGGGCTTGAATATAGGCATCGCCTTCACGCCGGACAGTCTCTGGTAAAATAGCCGAAACCACCGGTAACTAAAGCTGCGGTGTATTCCGCAGCATGATGCGGGATTCAGTGTTTCACA
>NZ_JAIUMX010000064.1:0-20546 GCF_022565315.1 Cyclonatronum sp.
GCACAATAGTTGAGCCAGTGCTGCTCTTTTAGTAAATCATGGTCTGTATGCTTATTATAAGCAGGCTTCATTAATCCAATCATAAGGCTCCTAATTTGGTGATAGGTCTTGTTTTAACTGCCTCTTAGTATAAGCCCTGCCATTGCCCAAAACGGTAAAGTCACTGCTTACTATAGGATCACAACAGGTTAAGCAGTATGAAAGTCACCAAATCGCAAACCGCATATATATGTGAATAAGCAGCACCGGGTTAAAATCATAGCTGCATAGCCCCCGTGATGACCTCGCTGATTCCGGACTTTCCAAAAAAGCCCCCTCAATATTGCTTTGCAGCCTGTGTGACCCGTCCTGTGAGTAAACGCTTTGGTCGTATGTGAAACTGTATCTGTCGAATTGTAGCCGAAGAGTTAAACAGTAATCAGTATATTTTAAGTGATTTCACTTAATTACCTGAATACCGTTAAAGACTTACCCCGACACCCAGCTATGCGGCCAACACCTTTACTCTTTCTTATCGGATTTCTGTTTTCCACCTGGTTTATTTTAGGGTGCAACGCTCCGTCTTCGGGTCCTGACACCACCCTGCCGGTCGAACGCACGCAAGACCTCCGGGTTCCCGACTCGTTCGACTGGCGAACGCAGCGGGATATCAGCTTCACCCTAACCGGCTACGAAACCGGTCTCATGCGGTTTATAGCTGAGGACGGCACCGTCTATCATCAGGCCAATCTGATTGATACACAGCCGTACACATTCAGACTTACTGTACCGGCCTACATGACCGAAATCACCGTTTTCTACAACGGCCATGAACAGAAGATGCGGCTCGACCGACCTGAAATAACGCACACTTTCCGGCGCTAAACCTCTGTACGGAAAACGTTATCACCCCACCCAATTTCACCGGCCCGACAACGGCTGTACCAACCGGCGCTTCTGCGCTGATTTCCCCTTTTCTTCCATATCCCAACACAGCAAACGCACATCTGCCATGAACAAATACACAGCAGCTGCCCTTGTACATCCCTATGCTGCCAAAGTGGTGCTTCTCAACAGGTATTCAGTTATGATTGCCGTTACAATCCTTTTTTTCACTTTTGGGTTTACTGCTGCTGCCATGGCGCAGATACCGATAAGCGGCGTAACCACTGTTTATACCTCCGTAGATGATTCAAGCAACGACTATACTGCCGGCCGATTCAACTACCGGTTTAATTCAGGTAATCAAAATGATTTACTGCTGCTCAATGTGCAGGCTGCGGGCAGAACGTTTACACCGGCCCTGTTCGCCAACCGGATTGAAATGCAGCGGGTTTCGATTCCGACCATACCCGATGAGCGGGAAATTTTCTATTACGAAGGCTCCGTTTCGGGCAGCAACATTAACCTGAGGCCGGGTTACATCAGCGATATGCGGCAGGCACTGCTCAACCCTATTATGAACCGGGGGGTAGATAATATATTTCAGCAAACCGGCGATAACAGCAGCAATGTGAACAATGTGATGCGCCTTGATTTTATTTTTGATGACGGTCTTGAAGTTCCGGCTCTGATCGCAGAAGAAGGGTTTATCATTAAAGAAAGAGGAGGCAACGACCGCTTCAGGATTGCCGCAATCACCTCACTCGATGCAAACGGCAATGCCGCGGGTTTTGCACCGGCTGTGCTTGCCGAAGCCTCAGACTGGGGTCCGGCCGGTTTCAGCCTAAGCACGCAGGTCATGCGGCGCCCCAACCCGAACGTTCCCGCTGAAATGAGCGCAAACCTCAACGCTCAGGCTATGGCAGGGATTCTCTTCACCTTCGAGGCGCTCGGCCTTTCCCCCGGCCAAATCATTTACGGATACGCCCTTACCGCAGGCGACGCACCGGCTAACAGTGCCGAATGGTTAGATGTAAGCACCTTCCCGACCGATACCAATGCAACCGACGGTGGGCTTGATATCGCCGCTGGCGGCGCTTACTTCTCTGCAAACCCGGTTATTGTGGCCGAAGACGACTTTTTCTCCATAGGTGTTCAAACCACCCTTGAAGGCAGTGTAGCCGGTAATGACATCTTCCCCGCCGGTTCATCCTTTGAACTCACAACCGAACCCGCATCAGGAAACCTTACCTTCAGTCTGAACGGCTCCTTTTCCTACACTCCTGATCCCTTCTTCGAAGGTTCTGATACCTTTGTTTACACCTTATGCCTGCCTGCACCGCTCGACTACCTTTGCGATACAGCAACTGTGAATATCTCCGTGGAGCCAACCCTCATGGGCATTGTCAACTTCTTCCCTGCTGCCGGCCCGGGAACCCTTGCTTTTGAAGACCTCTGGCCCGCTCAGGGCGACTTCGACTTCAACGATATGGTGGTAGATTATCAGTTTCAGATATCCTCCAACAATCAGAATATCGTTGAGCGTATTGATGCCATCATTGTGCTGCGTGCCTTTGGCGCGGCTTTCCGGAACGGCTTCGGCTTTCAGCTCTCCGAAAACATTCAGAATGAAGATATTGTGGTAAGCGGCTTCAGCCTCACCGAAGATTTTATCAGCCTCAACCCGAACGGCACCGAAGCGGGCCAAAGCAAGCCTACCATCATCGTATTCGACAATACCTACACTCAGATGCAGCACCCGGGCGTTGGCACAGGGGTCAATACTGAGCCGAATGCACCCTTCGTGCAGCCTGCTGTATTTATGATTAGCATCGAATTTGTGGGCGGCAGTTATACCTACAGCGATGTGGATATCTCAGCTTTTAACCCCTTCCTTATCGTAAATCGCGATCGCGGCCGCGAAATCCATCTGCCGGGCTACCCGCCAACAGACCTTGCCAATATGGATCTTTTCGGTTCAAGCGACGACCGTTCGAGCCCCTCACGGAACCGCTGGTATGTAAGTAAAAACAACCTGCCGTGGGCAATCAACCTGATTCACAGCTTCGATTACCCGATAGAACGCGCTGATATCATGCAGGCCTACCCTCGTTTTACGAACTGGGCGCAGAGCGGCGGCAACTTATTTCAGGATTGGTTCAGCAATACGGGGCTGGATTTCCGAAATCAGGAAAAAATCTACAATCCTGACTAATTGAAATGCTTTTGTTTGTGATGAAAGCCCCTGCAGCCCCCGGTATGCAGGGGCTTTTTTTTAAGCACAATTGAACCGACTTGAGTATTAATCCACCTCTTCAGCTAATATGGCCGTCCAAATCTGTTTTTGATATGCACTTATCTTTCAACATATTGCCAGGAATACTTGCAATACTCATGTAATTTACCGGCATTTTGGCCCCCTCTCACCTCCCTTCTGTTTCTTTCAGAGCCGCACTTTCCTGGCTCGCGGCTGTATTTCTGGTTAGCTGCGGAAACCCCGCCGGCTCTGATGACGCCCCCTCCCCGCATCATCCGTTTTCCTACACCATCGTTACAGATGCGCTTGAAATACCCTGGCAGATGGCCTTTGCACCCGACGGGCGGATCTTCATCAGTGAACGAAACGGCCTCATCCGCATCGTTGAAAATGATCAGCTCCGCAGTGAACCCTGGCTGGATTTGCGCGATTCGGTGAGCACTGCCGCAGGGGTGCCGGTAACCAACAGCGGGGTGACAGGCATAACCCTCGATCCCGATTTCGGGACCAACCGCTACGTGTATATCGGCTACAGCTACGACGATCCGGACAGCGGATTCGACCTTAACCGCCTCGTGCGCTATACCGACGACCCGAAAACCCAAACACCGGTTTTCGACCGGGTGCTGCTTGAAGGCATCAAAGGGCTGAGCATGCACAACACCGCGCAGATCCGGTTCGGCCCCGACGGCATGCTCTACTGGTCGGTAAGCGAGCGGCACGTACCCGAAGTCGCCCAGGATTTGAGCGACCCCGGCGGAAGCCTGCTCCGCATGACCCGCGATGCCGAAATACCCGCAGACAACCCCATACCCGGGTCATATATTTATGCCTACGGGCTCAGAAACACGCAGGGCTTCGACTGGCACCCCGAAACCGCGGTAATGCTCGGCACCGATCACGGCCCTTCGGGGCCGCAGGGCTGCTGCCACGATGAAGTAAACCACATCGAAGCCGGCAAAAACTACGGCTGGCCCATCATCCGGGGCAATGAAACGGCCGAAGGCATGGAAGCCCCCCTCATCCATAGCGGCGTGGGTGAACCCCGCGACGACTACACCTGGGCACCATCCGGAGCAGCTTTTCTGCACAATGGCCCCTGGTACGGTTCCTTTTTGTTTGCCGGGCTCCGCAGTCAGAGCCTGTGGCGCCTCACCATAAATCAGTCGCCTGAGGGAAGTGTCGAGGAAGATGAGCTCAGCCGCCATCTGCAGGGTGTTTTCGGCCGGATAAGAGCTGTTGAACAGCACAAAAACGGGGATATCTACATCATCACGAGCAATCTCGATCAGCACGACGTGCCGTTTAACACAGACATGCTGATAAAGCTTCGACTTAATGAATAAGCCGCTGCCTGCATAAATTATTGTGATGAAGCGAAAAGCCTCAGCCGGTTTGCCCGCATCCCTGTATTTGGTTACTATGCTTGTGGCCGGCTGCTGACCCGGAATTTCTAAACGGCAAAATCACATCCCCCTGCATGAAAAACCACCTCAAAGGCATTGCCCTTCACACCGCCGGATTGTTCGGCATCAAAGCGCATCCCAAAGTCCGGCGGAAGCAGCCCGGGCAGGTCCCCGGAACGCCGGTACACACCGGGGCGCGGCGCATGGAGGAGATCCGCATCACCCTGCATGATTTCGATGAAACGCACTACGACAGCGCGGTCATCAGCCGGATTGAGAAATCGGCAGCATACCTCGAAAACAAATCGCGCACCTGGATTCAGGTGCAGGGGCTTCACGACCTTGAGCGGCTGCAAAGCATCTGGGACTATTTCGGCCTGCACCCGCTCATACAAGAAGACATCGTAAGCACCTCACAACGGCCTAAGGTGGAAGTATATGAGGATGTCATCTTCGTGGTGCTCCGCTCCGTTACCCTGAACGAGGAAACCCGGCAGCTGCAATCCGAGCAAATCAGCCTGGTGCTGGGCAAAAACTACGTACTCTCCTTTCAGGAAAGTGATGAGCCCGTTTTTGAGCCGGTCATCCGGCGCATCGGCACGGCCGGAACCCGGCTGCGCAGGCTCGGCCCCGACTACCTCACCTACGCCCTCACCGACACCGTGGTAGATCACTATTTTATGGCGCTGGACCTGCTCGGCGAGCTCATCGAACGCACAGAAGAAGCCCT
Organism: Cyclonatronum sp.; assembly: GCF_022565315.1. Taxonomy (NCBI): domain Bacteria; kingdom Pseudomonadati; phylum Balneolota; class Balneolia; order Balneolales; family Cyclonatronaceae; genus Cyclonatronum; species Cyclonatronum sp. The sequence goes on from NZ_JAIUMX010000064.1 coordinate 5,255, forward strand.
AACCGCACAGCCCGATCCGGCTGAGCTTGCCCGCATCCACACGCTCCGGCGCGACCTGATCATCATGCGGAAATCGATCTGGTCGCTGCGCGACGGCATCAACACCCTCATCCGCGACGACCTCCCCCTGATTTCAGCGGATACCAAAATTTTTCTCAGAGATGTGTACGACCACATTGTTCAGGTAATCGACTCCATCGAAACGAGCCGGGAGATGGTTTTCTCGCTCTACGACATGTACATGTCGGGCATGAGCAACCGCATGAACGAGGTGATGAAAGTGCTCACCATCATCGCCACCATTTTCATACCGCTCACTTTTGTGGCAGGCATTTACGGGATGAATTTCGACCCCGAAGCCAGCCCCTGGAACATGCCCGAACTCGGCATGTACTTCGGCTACCCCGTTGTGATGGGCTTCATGCTGCTCATTTCACTGGGCATGCTGTACTATTTCAGACGGCGGGGCTGGGTGTAGGGGGGGTGATGCGTGTGATGGAGTAAAGATTATAACCTGCTGCAAAATGAGTTTTATAGCTGACGGCTGCCTGCAAAAAAACCATTTTAAAAGCTACACAGAGGCACTGCCTTCAGCCAAAGAGCCGATCGTTCTGGATATTTCGGAGCCTTTCACCAAACCACCATTTCTGTCAATCAGATTTACCATAAGCATGGTACAGCGGCTGCGGTCATCGGTATGATACCGGCCGGTGATTTCCGATTGCACGCCGGGGTACATTAAAACGCCATGTGTAGCTCCAAACAGCTGATTGTAGGCATAAATCTGCCGCAGATCCTGATCTGAGGGCCGTAAATCGGCCGGTGTTTTCCACTTTGTATCTATTAGTATTTTGCTGCCGGCCTCATCCGCGGGTTCGATGATGATGTCAGGTTCGAGCCTTTTCCGGCTTTGCCCTGAGGTCCAGAATACCCGGCTCTGCTGTGCTTTCACCCGGTAACGGTCCGACAGTTCACGCTTCAGCATTTTAACAACCCATGACTCCCACAGCTGATTCATATCAAACATCAGAGCCAGTATATGGTTGGTGCCCTTTGCGATATCGGGATGATAGTTGAGCAAGATGAGCCTCGCGATAGCAAGTGCTTCAGCATACCGTTCGGTTTTCCGGTTCAGGACAATACGGCTGAAATGCTCTTCCGAAAACTTTCGGAGCGATACTTCCTGAAAGAAGAGCCCCTGCCTGTTTACCCGGCTTTTTAGGCTAACCGGAACAGCGAGATGCGACAACACCTGCAGAGTTGCCTTCAGCACCTGATTCAGGATGTGATCCTGATCGTAGGCACTGTACTCTGCGTGAAACCGCTCTCTGTGAATCAGGTTTTCGCGTATCTGCCCGGGAATGTGGAGCCTGCCCCGCAGCGCAGTCTGGTTTTCCGTCACTTTCCTGTACCTTTTCACCAGCCCCTGATGGGTCAGCCGTTCACACGCATTCAGGAAAAGCTCAAGATACAGGTCGAAAATGGAGTTGCGGCTCAAACGAAGGTTCGACTCCGACGTAACGCCGGCCTCAATGCCGGTTACCGTTCTAAGCATATTGATGAGCACATTTCTCCAGAGCGTTTTATCGGCATCAGCACGGTCAGCTTTCGGGAGCACCTCAATAGTAGTATCCCCAACCTGAATAACCCCCACAAACTGACTGAATTTTACCCCCTGATGTAACAGCGAAAAATAGGGCGTACCCGAGGTGCCATGATACCGAACGAGCTGTTCAAATGTATCCGAAGTAAATTCGGGTACGGCCTTCAGCGTGAGTTTTTCATGCTCAAAAACGGTGATGGTCTTTTTGCGGCTCATAGCCATCACCCTGCTCTGTTCAGGAGTTTTAGCAGTGCGTCTTCAAAATCATCCTCACTTTCCTGCCAGCTGCTTGTAAGCTTCCATACATCCCGGTCATCAAAAACGCTGTCATCATAATCTGACCGGGCAAACTGACAGGAGGCATCGTTTTCCTGCCTTAGCACAAACCCACGGCCAAGTACCAGCTGTATTTTACCTTTGTCGCCGTAGAAATACTCTTCCAGCAAAGGCAGGATATTCCGGTGAAAGACGGCCTGAAGATCACCTGCGCTGCTCACCTTCATAAAGTAGGAATGCCCAATCAGATGATCTTTGCCGAGCAGCCTCTCAATCCGGCTGTTTATGGTTTTGAGAAGCTCATCAAGCCGGATACCGGTTTCGCCAACAAGCACCGTGCCTCCGTTTTCCTTTGCGGCACCTTCGCTCAGGATGATGTGTGGCCGGGGCGGGAGTTCTTCAAATGCAAACCGGCGCCTCAGTGCCGTATCCAGGGCCTCAACACTGCGGTCAGCCGTATTCATGGTACCGATAATGTAAAGGGTTGAGGGCACACTGAACTCTTTTTTTGAATACGGCAAAATCACGCGAAGCTCTTCTTCACCGCCTTCCCGTTTGTCGGGCTCAAGCAGCGTGATGAGCTCGCCGAAAATCTGCGCAATATTGCCGCGGTTAATTTCATCTATGATGAGCACACAGTTTCCGCCTTTTGCTTCTTCACAGATTCGCTTGAAAACGCCGCTTTCTATGGTATATGACAGCTTACCCTCCTTTTCAGCCGGCTTGATCCCTTCCACGAAATCCTCATAGGTGAAACTCTGATGGAAGGTCACAAAGGCAATTTTCTTACCTGCGGTGCTATCCCAGTCGGTTATCAGCAGCTCTGCATATCGCTTTGTGAGGGCCCGTCGGTCATGGTGATGCTCCTCATAAAAAGCCGGATCAGTAATCTGCAGGGCCTTGTTTACCGTGCTGAAGGTTTTTCCGGTACCGGGGGGACCAAACAGGATCTGATTAAGCGGATAAGATTTCCGCTGAGCTGATGGTGTAAGCTTCATATCCACACCCATATCCGGCTGCCTGCCAAACGTTTTCATGAAAATCTCATTTCTGAAATCGGAATCAAACACCGTTTTTTCGAAGGTGCCGTTTGTAAATGATCTGTAACTCGACTTCCGGGTTCGTCTTAATTCTGAAATACACGAGAGCCTGATTTTATCGTACGCCTTCTTAGCATGTGAAAACAAGTCTGTCTCGTGCCAATAGGCTTCCGGCTCTCCATTGAAAGGGGCAAAATCCCCCGCATCACTTCCAGACTCGGGGTAAATAAATCCGAATTGTTTGCTGTCATTAGCACTCACAGTAAAGCAATAGCGCTGACCTGTTACAAAGGAAAGTCTTTTATGCACGGCGGGAACCCCGAAGTGCACTCTTAAATCTTTTTCGGCCAAATCCAGATCGCTTACGAGCTTACCAAGAAGCCGGAAGTAATCAGCTGCATTTTCAAAGCCAATCGCTTCGAGGGTTTCGGTAAATGCTTTTTCAGTGACCTCATCTGTTTCCAATGCGCGATAAATAATATCCTGCGCCAGAATGTTCAGATTTTTATCCTCGAAACAGTCTTCATTAAGGGTAGCACGCGACAGCTGAATCAGTTCGGAATCTTTTGGGATGAAATTTTCAGCAAGATCCATGATCAGGCTGAGATAATGACTGTACCTGCTCCCGGCCGGGGCTGCAGATATGCCAAGCAGCCCGGTAAACCTGGAATAAAAGCTGTACTTATAAAAAGTGTACACATCAGGGTAGCGGAAGGTGAGGTACGTTGCTACCGTTCTTTCATCCTGATGAGCTTTTAAGCCGTGGTTTGTTCTTTTCATCAGTTCCCCTGCTTTTTCTCCGAACTCACGGATTCTTCCGTTCAGATCGAGGCTTTCATCATAGAGCATGCGAAAAGCCTCCCTTAATTCCTCCGGGTACTCGCTGGCAGACTTAATAAAGCTGCGGCTTCGGTGGTCAATCAAATGGGAAAAATCAATCCTGTTAATCATGGCAGCAAAATCAGGTGCGTTAATATCCCACTGCTCCTGAAAACGTTTAATCAGATGCCATTTGAACAGTTCACCGCTGTTCCCGTCGTCCCGGATGAGTTCCTTGTACTTTTCAATAAGCGCTGCCTGAACCGGCACCTCGGTTTTGTCTCTGATCTGATAACCCAGCTGCTTTAAATATCTGTTGGTCGGCTCCCCGCCACCCAGGTTCCAAATCCTCTCTCCATTCATCTGTTCGTGGGCATAGCGCATAATTTCTTTGGGCGGGTACGCTTTCCCGTCAACTATTACATCATATCCGGTTGATGCACGTAAATCATATCCCTCTTTTTTAATAAGTTCAAGAGCCTTATTAACATGCTCTTGCGTAATATTTTCCGGCTCAAACGGCATAATCCACATATTAGGAGTTCATGAGAGAATAACAGACATGAAATTAAACATAACAGCCTTTTCTGCCTACTGCTGAGTTACTCATTAAATGAACATAATTAATCTGCCCCATAACCCCCCAGCTCCTGCCGCATTCATCACCCAAGGTTTACTTCAGCCCTAAAGGGCTTTTGATGTTTCATGATATTATTTTTTAGGCAGGCTTTTTTTTGCAAAACTTTTCCAGCGGTGCCATTACCAAAAACTTTGAGGAAGGGTTTCGGGTTTTTATATTCTTACGAATGCCGCCTTATCAGTTTTGCATTTTCCCATCCGGCCAAGTCTTCCTTTTTCTCACGAGTGCATTCATACGTCCCTGCTTCGCGTTCTCACCGAATATTTATGAAAGCCAACTACCTGCTCCGGGAATTGAAAGAACTCTCACACAGCCCGGAAGAGCTGCTTTGGTTTTTTGATTCCGGTTTCGCTGATGGCATCTGGTATTGGGATCTTGAAAACCCTGACAATGAGTGGTTCAGCGACCGGTTTTGGGAGGCCCTCGGCTATAAAAGCGCCGAAGTTGAGCAGCGGCCCTCCGCATGGATGAAACTTGCAGACCCTGAAGACCTTGCCAAAACTTCCAGTTTCCTTGACGAAAACCTCGGTAAGTCAGACTTCCAGTTCAATCAGGTGATCCGGTTCAGCCATAAGTCAGGCAGGTCCGTCTGGATGCGCTGTGTGGGCCGGGCTATCTATAATGAAAAGGGGAAAGCCATCCGCATTCTGGGTTTCCACCACGACATCACGAGCGATATCATCATCCAAAAAACCAAGACTCTGGAAAATGAGCTCGTTCAGAATGGATTTAAATCACCCGAGGCCGGGTATTGGGAGCTCCGGGTAGATGACGGAACCGTGTTCTGGTCGTCTCAAATGTACCTGATTCATGGTGTGAATTATGATTTTGAGCTCACACTCGACAACTGCCTTGATTTTTACGCCGCTGACGATCAGGCAAGGCTGGCAAGCACCATCAAAAGCTGTGTCGAAAATCCGGGGATGATCTCCTCCCTCGATGTTAAGCTGTTTGCCAAAAACGGTTCCGTGCACCCGGCCGTAATTACGTTTAAATGCGTGATAACACAGTCCGTTAACCAAACCCGGATTATCGGAACCCTGGAAACATTCAGTGAAGCTACAACCCGGCAACTCAGCCTGGAAAAAAAACTAACAGACACCAAAAAGCAGCTTTACCTGAGCAGCCAGACCCTGAATATGGGGTTTCTGGAATTCTCACCCGACCTGTCTCATATCGAGAGCTGCGGCTATCTGCCCGTTTTGCTCGAAATACCCGAAGCACAGGTTTCCGCCATCCATTTAAAGCGAAAACTGAAGGTCATCTTTGGCGGAAAGCAGGAGCTTTTTCTGCCCCACGTTGTTCAGCTTTGCAAAAGCATGGCACTTGGCTTTCGGCCAGCGTATCTGGCTTGGTGATTTCCTGCTTCAGTATGCCAGCAAAGGCAAGCGAAACTGGTTTAAAGCTTACGTTAACATCAAGCAGGGTGCCGGCGCTGAGCCCGTATTTACGCTTCTGCTGCACAATTTTGACGACGAGAAAAAACGGCAGATCGAACAACGCGAGCAGCAGTTTTTCCTGGAACGGTCACAGCTGGTTTCCGGAGTCGGCCACTATGTGATCTACCTCGACAGAGGTGTTTGGGAAGGCTCATCAATAATTGACGATATCCTTGGCATCGACGACAAATTTGTCAGAACCGTTGATAATTGGGTGTCGCTGCTAACGCCTGAGTTTCAGCAAAGTGTACCGCTAAAGTTTTCGGAGGCGGTTCAATCGGGTTCATCCTTTCGTATGACCTACCAAATTATCCGGCCGGCAGATAAAGCACGGCGCTGGATTGAGGTAAATGCCGATTACATCAACCGGGAGAACCTCTATAAAACGAATTTTGAACCTACCCTCATCGGCACCCTGCGCGATGTCACCGACCAGATGGAATACATCAAGAAAATTGAAGAGCAGAACGCTTTCCTGCGCAAACTCGCCTGGTCGCAATCCCACGAAGTCCGCGCCCCGCTTGCACGCCTGATAGCCGTAACCGAGGCCCTCAGCGAAATGACCCCCGGCGATCCGGATACCGAAACCCTGCGCAACTGCCTGCTGCCTACCGCAAAGGAACTCGATGATGTGATAACCCGGCTGAACCGCAACATCAATATTTTTGAAGAAGCATCCGGTGTAAGCCTGCGCAAAACACCTGACCGCAAGAAAAAAAAATGATACCCTTGCTTAACCCGGCCCTTTTCAGCCCGAAAGTTTAAAGCGCCCGACAACATGCTACCGGGCGCTTTTTCTTTGTTCACTCAGAGCTTTACTACCCTGCGTTCAAATTCCGCTTCGCTGAGGCTGCCGCGGGCATGGGCGCGGAGATCCGCCATCCGGATTTTAAGCCGCAGCGGCAACGTATCCCAAAGCCGGCTCTGCCCCTGAAGGTCGAGGGCGACAAGGAGGTGCTCTTCATCGCCCAAACCGCGCAGCAGGTGCGCATATTCGGTGAGCAGGCGCAGGGTTTCGGCCTGAACCGTTTCTGCCTGCCGGCGCTGACGCTCATTCTGCCATACCACTTCGCGGCCCGGCCAGAAGCTTGCTGCCCCGCCGGTTGCTGCCCCGCGGCGAATAACCGTGAAATTCGATACCACTTCATCGCGTACACGCCCCGCGAGACCGGAAGCGTCGATATCGAAATCAAAATCCAGCACCTGCCCCCGCAGGGAATCGGCATGGAAGGCGCCCTGTGCCCGAAGGGAATCCATCGAGGCCACGAGGCTTCCCCGCAGCACCTGAAGTGAGCCGCTCAGATGGCTCAGCATCTCGCCCAAACCTTGCATTTGTACCCCAAAACGTTTTTCGAACAACGAATCCTGCTCTGCCATCGTACGGATGAACAGCGAATCACTGCGGGCAATATTATAAATAAACAGAGAGTCACTTTGTGCAAGCTGCTCCAAAAGGTCGTAGTCCAAACCCGAAACAGCTGCCGCGTCTGCCTGAATCACCCGTACCTCTCGTGCGCCACCGGGCCGGGTAAGCACTTCAAACGAAGCCCCGGCTTCGGCTTCTGCTTCCGGGTCTGACTCCTTCTGATGGATTCGAATTTCCTGTCCGCCTTCGGGCAGGTTCAGAATTTCAATGCTCTGAATGTTTTCAGCGGGTACATCCTCCAGAATGCGCCGGCCGCGGTCGCTGACCGATACCCTCGGACTCATGCGGGGAGCAGCATCAGGCCGGAGGCTGCCCCGCAGCATAAGCCCAAGGCCCTGCGCATACACCGGCGCTTCAAACGCAACCCGCTGCGGATTTTCAGGATGCGCGCTGAACCCGGTCGCCATCACCTCCGCAAAACGCAGCAGTGCCCGGTCAGCCGGTGCAATGTCGCGCACAACTGCCCGGGTTTCGAATTGCTGTGCCGTAATCCGCCCGCTGCGAAGCTGTTCGATCTGCGTGCGCGTTGCCGAGAGCTGCACCATCGCATCCGTACCGGCATCGCGGAGCAGCAGCACGACTTCGCCTCCGGGGCTCAGCTCACCGAGGCCGGACACGTAATCTGCAAGGAAGGAAAGCCCGGCCTCACGGGTCGCACTGCTGAAGACGGCTGCCGCAGCTGCACCGGCACCCTCAGCGTCATCAACGCCTGCTTCCTGATCGCGCATTATAATTACGCGACCTTCGGTGCGGATATCCCGCCGGATCACCGGCTGCGCTGCCCGCGCATTCGGGGTCACTTCCATAAACAGCATGCGCTCCGGGGAGAGCAGAAGGGCCTCGATGGCGCCCGTGCGCGCGCTGCTGCCGCGCTGCTCCCGCAGCAAACCGGCGAGCAGCTCCCGGCTGATATCGAGATCGCGGTGCAGTTCGGGGCTTTGTTCTGCATCGGCAGCCGGCTGCGAAGCAGGTGCGGGTGCGGGTGCGGGCGTAGTTTCGGTTTCGCTCGCCCGCGGCGCGGCAGTTCCGGTACCCTCAAGCGGCTGCGCGGTACTGCTGCAGGCAGTGTTGAAGGGCAGCAAAGCCAGCATCAGGCTGAGGGTAATACAAAAGGAAAAACGGTTCATAGCTGCTTAAGGTCGGTTTAAATACTGTTGATATTGAATAAACTCAATGATTTCGGAGAGCACCAGCTCCTGTTCCAGATTGCGGCGCAGCAGAGCCATGCGGGTTTCTTCCAGCTCAGCGCCAATCAGCTGAAGGTCGATCAGCCGGCGGGTTTCGATATCCTGCGCGTAGGCTTCGAGCAGCAGCTGCATGTCGCTGAGCTGCTGTTCGCGCTCCTGAAGCAGCAGCCCCGCAAAAAACTCCAGCTGCTCGCGCTGAAGCTGCTGAAAGGTCTCCCGGTCCAGATAGCCCGGGCCGGTCTGCTGCCCCTGGCCGGGTTCCTGTGCCGGTTCAGGTTCGGATGCGGGTTCGGGCATGGCGGCGGACTCCTCCCGAATTTCGGCCGCTTCCACGGCTGCCGGGTTCACGGCCGGGGGCACATCACCCGTGCCGAAACCCGCGTAAAACCGGCCCTCTGCCCAGCCCAGCTGAAATCCGCTGAGCGCCCCGCCGGCAAAAAAGAACACCAGCAGGGCCGCAGCCGCAAGCCAGTGCTTCCACCAGTTTGCCTGTGCGGGCAGTTCACGCAGGGAAGGATTTCGGGTGATGGGCTCACGGGCCTGATCCGGCTCCGGCATGGCAGCGGCCGACGGATTTTCTTTCACTGCGGCATCCGCAGGGTCTGCAACGGCAAGAAGCGCGGTAAGCCGCTGCATCCGCCGCAGCTCCGCGGCCAGTTCGGGCGATGCGTCGCAGGTTTTCAGAAAAGCCTGCTGCTCAGCTGCATTCATTTCCCCGTGCAGGAAATCCATCAGCTCGAGCTGCTGCGCTTCGGTAAGCCTGGGGTTGTGTTTAGCTTGTTCTTTCATAGCTCAGGGCCAAAGATCATTAAAGGTGAGATTCATGTCGTCAAAAATTGCCGCGAGGGCGCGGTAGCTGCTGTACAGGCGCGATTTCGCGGTGTTTTCGGGTATGCCCAGCGCCTGCGCAATTTCCGGAAAGCTCAGGCCCTGCCAGGTTTTGAGCACCAGCACTTCCCGCTGTTCAGGCGAAAGCCGGCCAATGGCCTGCTGCAGCAGCCGGTTGCGATCCTGCTCTTCCAGCTCGGCCAGGGGCGGGGCATCGCGGTGGGGCAAATCCGAAGCCGGTTGCGCTTCTCCCGCCAAAGCCTCCCGCTGAAGCTGCTCCCGCTTACGGCTGCGGTACCAGTCCCGAAACTGATTCAGCGCAATCTGATACAGCCACGGCCTGAACCGCGCCGCATCGCCGAGAGTCGAAAGCCGCTGATGCATTTTAATGAAGCTCCGCTGCACCAGCTCATGCGCCTCCTCCTGCCCGCCGGTAAGCCGCAGCAGGAACCGGAACAGCGGCACCCGCCATTGGCGCATCAGCGCGGCAAAAGCCTGCTCATCGCCCGTAGCCGCCGCCCCAACAAGGCGCACATCAACCCCGGGCTGCTCTGCCGTACCGTATCCGGAACCGGACCCAGACCCTGCTTCGGGGCTCATTCGTTGTGAATCTGCGACTGCTGTTTGCATCGTTTGCGAAAGGTGTAGTCAATTTAAGTGCAGCTATGACGCCCGCTCCGCCCGGAAAGTTTTAAATCCCCCCGCAAATTTTCGGTTTATTTTTGAAGGGTGATGCTGCCAAAGCTGCATCCCGGATACCAGGCAAATCAAAGGCATGATTTTTGTAGAATTCAGGCCGCCGGCTTTTAAAATAAATCCGGTTTTGAAACGTCTTGTAAGCCGTAACGAAACCGGCAATTTCTCACCGGAACAAAAAAAGAGAACCGGGCCTGAGGGGTATTCTTTCCGCAACACAGGCTTCCCGTTTCTGAACCGACATCCCAAAAAAGACTACGCTTTTTATGCATACCATCACACCAAAATTCGCCGCTGCTTTCACTTTTGCGCTGCTTGTGCTGTTCGTCAGCTATTTTTCGAACCGCCCTGCCGAGCCGGCTAACAACACCTACGTGTATTCGGAGGAAGCCTCCGCACAGGTACAGCAGCACGCAACCGACCGGCCCATCCGCTCGCTGCGCGACCTCAACGACGCCTTTGTGAGCCTGGCCGAAAACGCCGCCCCTGCCGTTGTTACGGTCAATACCGAGCGCACCGTACGGCAGCGGCAGATGTCGCCTTTCGATATGTTCGATGAATTTTTCGGCCGTCCGCGTCAGCAGCCCCGCGAGCGCTCCTTTCAGCAGCGCGGTCAGGGCTCCGGGGTAATAGTCTCCGCCGATGGCATCATCATGACCAACCACCACGTGATCGCCAACGCCGATACCATCATCGTTAGGCTAAGCAACAACGATAACATCGGGGCCACCATCATCGGCACCGACCCCAGCACCGATATCGCCATCCTCCGCGTAGATGCCCGCAACCTGCCCTTCATGCCCATGGGCGACAGCGACGCCCTCCGCGTGGGCGAGTGGGTCATGGCCATCGGCAGCCCGCTCAGCCAGAACCTCGCCCAAACCGTAACACAGGGCATCGTGAGCGCCAAAGGCCGCTCCAACGTAAACCTGGTCGATTTTGAAGACTTCATCCAAACCGACGCCGCCATCAACCCCGGCAACTCCGGCGGCCCCCTCATGAATATGGACGGCGAACTCATCGGCATCAACACCGCCATCGCTTCCCGCTCCGGCGGCTTCCAGGGCATCGGCTTCGCGGTGCCCATCAACATGGCACGTGCCGTGATGGATTCCATCCTCGAAACCGGGCGCGTAGTGCGCGGCTTCATCGGCATCACCGGTCAGGAGCTCGACGACTCCCTCGCCCGCGCCTTCGGCCTCGACCGCACCAAAGGCGCCGTAATCACCGATGTGAGCGAAGGAAGCCCGGCCGAGCAGGCAGGTCTGCGCGTCGAAGACATCATTGTTGAGTACGACGGCCGCACCCTCACCAACTGGCGCACCTTCCAAAGCTACGTGGCCTCCCGCGCCCCCGGTGCGCAGATCCGGCTCGTTGTAAACCGCGAGGGCGAAACCATCAACATGACCGTAACCCTGGCCGAGCGCCCCGATGAGGACCTCACCGAAGAAGAAGTTGAGAGCATGTTCGAGCGCTTCGGCTTCTCGATCGATACCTTCTCTGAAAGTCAGGCCGAGCGCCACAACCTCCGCGCCGACCTCAGCGGTGTTATCGTAACCGCCGTACAGGAAGGCAGCGTTGCCCACCGCCGCGGCCTGCGCGAAGGCGACCTCATCACCGCCGTAAACCGCCGCCGTGTAACCAACCCGCAGGAATTCAACAACCTCGTACAAAACGTACAGCCCGGCAGCACCCTCCTCATGAACGTCGTACGCCAGAACCAGCAGTTCTTCATCAGCATCGACGTATAAACTGCTGCCCACCGGTTTTATCAAAGAGAGACAGCTCACCACACAGGCACCATCCGGCAATCCGGGTGGTGCCTGTTTTTTTATTTTTTTTGGGGGGGAAACGCCGTGCACATCACGGTCTTTCGTGCCGGTACATCTCTGCCAAACCCACGGAATATCCCGTGGTTTTTTTCCGCCCGTCGGTAAAAAAGCGGCCTTCGTGGCAAATTCCGGTTTCCGTTTTAAACACGAAGTGCGCGAAGGTTTACGCAAAGACCGCGAAGAACATAAGAGACTTCAAAAAACAAAACATCTGTCCTTTTGCGGCTTTGCGAGAAATAAAAATCCGCATCATCCGCGGGCCATAAGCTCGCGGAGCGCCGAAGTGAGGTTCCCGGGTTTATCCGCGTGCCAGGGCAGCACGCCGGTTGACCGGAGGCCGAGGTGCCTGAGCCGAGCCTCGGTTTTGTTGTGCAGGGGGATGAAGGTGTACCGGCTGAGCTCCGCATCGGGGAAGGCCACCAGAAACTGCGTGAGCGCGCCCGGCTCATGCAGCAGCACATAATCGGCCGGAAACGCCCCGCCGTAAAAGCGCGCGCGCATTTCCTCAAGCGCCTCCTTCGGGTAGGGCGAAAGCTCGTACATGCGCAGGTAGCGCGATTCGTACTTCAGCTCAGAGAGAAATTCCGGAATTTCCTCCGACTCCGGGTCAACGCAGGGGGTCAGCACAGGACCGGTGCGGTTCAGGCGCAGGAAAAATTCCACCATATCAATACTCCGGTCCCCCGGCGACTGCAGCACCGGCAGGCCGGCATCATTCAGCAGCTTAAAACTCTGCACATCCATCACAAAATGCACAATCTGAGATTTCAGGAGGGGCGTGTTTTCCTCATCCATCAGTTCCAGGAATTTTTCCGCATTCCCGGCCCGGCTGTACACCATATTTTCTATGCCGTAAGTTTTAAGCGCCCCGGTGAGGTCAGCCGGCTCCGCGGTTTTGGTCAGCTGCATCACCGGCAGCTCAACGGGGTTCAGGCCTGCCTCATACACCGCTTTGGCGAAGGGTGCGATGTAGGTAAGGTTTCCGGTAAGCAGAACAGTTTGGGAAGCATCCATCAAAATAAACAGCACTTGGGTTCAGGAGGGAAGTGACCGCGCAGGCCGAAAAGCGGCTTCGGGTCAGTTGGAGAATACAGCTCATGAAGTTAAGGCGAAACCGCCCGAAATGAAAAACAGGCAGCGGCGACCTGCTTCCGGAACGAAGCCCGTTTTGCGGGGTTAAACGGACATTTATAAATGCCGCTGCTTAGTGTTATTTTAAGCGGTAACCGAATTTCTTTTTTTAGCCTCCGATTCAACACCATGCGCGTTTTCCCTGTTTTTCTCTGCTCTGCCCTGCTTGCCGTTTTTCTGCTGCTTTTTACCCGCGCCGAAGCTCCGGCACAGCAAATCGGCGACTGGACCCCGGAAACATCCTTCACCCGCACAACTGATGTGGTTCAGGATCGTGACGGCGCTTTCTGGGTCGCTACCGACGGCGGCATCTACCGCTGGCAGCCCGGCAGCGGAGGCTCCATCGAAACGCTCACCTCGCTCGACGGCCTGTACCGCCTCAGTGCAACCGCCATCACCTACGATGAAAGCCGGCACCTACTGTGGCTCGGCTTCAACGACGGCACCATCCAAAGCCTGGATTTGCAGCGGTTTCAGTTCCGTACCCTCAGCGACATCACCCGGAACCAGAGTTTCAGCAACAAGCGTATCAATCAGCTGCGGGTAATCGGGGATGAGCTTTTTGTGGCCGCACAGTTCGGCATCGTCGTTTTTGACACGCGCTCAGGCCTGGTGCGCGACAGCTTCGTGAACCTGGGCCGCTTCAGCCGGGGTACGGCCGTGAACGGGTTTCAGGTTGCAGATGGCATCCTTTACGCGGCAACCGCAGCCGGCGTGGCCGCAGGAAACCTGAGCGAAGCCCTCGCGGTACCCCAAAACTGGGACAACTCCGACGGACAGGGCGGGCTCGGAAGCCTCACGCAGGAAGTCCGCGCCGTTGCCGTACACAGCGGGCAGCTGTTTGCCGGCACCGCCTCCGGAAACTTCGCCCGGCAGCTCAGCGGAGGCGCGTGGAGCAGCACGAATTTATTTTCAGGCAATGTGCAGCGCTTCCGGCAGTCAGCCTCCGGCGCCCTGCTCGCCATCGCCGAAAGTACCGTTACCGTGATTAATGCCAACGGCAGCCGCAGCACCCATACCGTGCCCCGTGAAGTGCACCTGAGCGGCTTTTTTGATGATGAAGTCTCCCCCTCAAGGCTGCTGCTGGGCACGCGCGAAAGCGGCCTCGCGGTGCGCACCGGCCTCAGCGGCGATTTTGATTTTGTGAGGCCTGCGGGCCCCGACCTCAATTTCTTCATCCGCATGCGCATGCGCGGCGATGAAATGGTATCGGCTTCGACCTCTGCGCCGGGTCAGCGCGGGGTGCCGCTCAACAATGCCGGCTACTACATTTTCAGAAACGGCGAATGGGTGAGCTTCAACCGGCGGACCAACCCCGTGCTCGACAGCGCGAACTTCAACAGCGTGTACCGCGCGCTGATTGCTGATGACTACTACATTTTCGGCACCTGGGGCCGCGGCATAGCCGTGCACGACAAGCAAACCGACGAAATCCGCATTTTCAACGCGACCAACAGTCCGCTGCCGGGCCTCACTCCCACGGATCCCTTCACCGTAATCGGCGGCCTCGACCGCGATGCACAGGGCTACGTGTGGATCGCGATGGTACGCGGCGACGGCGATAAACTTTTTCGCCTCGATCCGGCCACCGAAGAGTGGCTTTCCTTCCCGGTACCACCCAACGCCGGCGCCGACCGCTACCTTGATATTTATATCGACCGTGCGGGTCAGAAATGGCTGCCGCTGCAAACCGGCACCGGCGGCGGGGGCGGCGTTTTCGTGAACCGCATCGAAGCCGACGGCACGCAGACGGGCGTCCGCCTCACAACTGCGCAAAATCAGGGCAACCTCCCCAACGATCTGGTGCAGGCCGTCGTGCAGGATAAGCGCGGCGAAATCTGGGTCGGCACGGCCCGCGGTGTAGCCCGCTACCTGTTCCCCGACCGCGTGATTGACGGCACGGCGCAGGATCGTCAGGCAAGTTTCCTCATCAACGCCGACCCCGACGCCGATTCGCCCTTTCTGCTGCGCGACGTGAACGCAACGAGCATCGCCGTTGATGCCGCCAATCAAAAATGGATTGGCACACAGGGCGACGGCCTGTATCAGGTGGATGAACAGGGCCGCCGCATCCTCCGGCATTTCACAACGGCCAACAGCCCGCTGTTTTCAGACACCATCACCGATTTAATGGTAGATGAACGCACCGGCATGGTGTACATCGCAACCGAAGAAGGCCTGCTCACCTTCGTTGATACCCCGCGTACCGCAGGCCGGCAGATGGATGACCTCTTTATTTATCCCAACCCCTACCGCTACAATCAGAACACCGGCAACATTATTATTGAGGGCCTCACCGACGAAACCACGATTTCGGTGCTCACCGTTGACGGCCGCCTGATCAGCCGCCTGAATGCGCGCAGCGGCCGCGCCGA
>NZ_JAIUMX010000065.1:0-20178 GCF_022565315.1 Cyclonatronum sp.
GGCCGTTTTCCTGGCCTGGTTTCTGCTGCACAACAGCGGGCTTCAGGCGCAGGCGGGCTACTCCGAGCAACGGCTGCACCTGCTTATGCCGCTATCGGAGCGCGTGTACAACCGCAACTTTTACACCATCGGCCCCGCGCAAACCCGCTACTACGTAATCCTCGCCGGTCACAGCCCGAGCGAGCGGCCCGGCGGCATCCGCACCTACGCCCCCGATCAGGAAAGCAGCCTGCGCGTGGCCTCCGTAGGTCTCGAGGCCGTGCCCGCATCCCGCGGAAGCACCGAAACCAGCCTTAGTTTTGAGTTTGAGGGCGAGCACTACCGCTTCCGCCTCAGCTACGACCGCAGCTACCGCTCGCTGCTTTCGACCTTCCCCTCGCTGCCGCCGGAGTTTTTCTTTGCCGCGCCGGTCTCGCAGGGCCTGTACTCGCAGCTCGGCGCGCAACTGCGCCCGATTCTGGACGAAATGGACCTGCAAACGTCCCTCAATTTCCTGCTGCGGTTCGCCCAAACCGCCTTCGAATACAAAACCGATACCGAGCAGTTTGGCCGGCAGAAATACATGACGCCCGACCAAATTCTGTACTACCCCTACTCCGACTGTGACGACCGCGCCATTTTCTTCTCCTTTTTGGTGAGAAGCTATCTCGGCCTTGAGGTTGTCGGGGTGAGCTGGCCCGGGCACATGGCTACGGCTGTGCGCGTGGGGGATGCGGTGCCCGGCGACAGCTTCCGGCACGCCGGCGACCGCTGGCTGATTGCCGATCCGACCTACATCGGCGCCCGCGCCGGCATGACCATGCCGATGTTCCGCGGGCAGGAGCTTACCATCCACACCTTTTAATTTTCAGGGTGATGCGTTTCGAAACAGCACCACGCACCCGACTCAAACGGCTGGCTGCCCTGCTGGCGGTCAGCCTGTTTATTTTTGGGGGATGCGGAAGCTCAAAGCCGGTGAACACCCTTCAGCCTGCATCAACTGCGGCGGCGCAGTATCCGGGCTGGTTTCTGAATCCGCCGGAAAGCAGGGGGCAGCTTGCAGCGGGGTTCAGCCGGCACAGCTTTCTGTACCCCGAAAACTCGCTCGCTGCGGCCCGCCACAGCGGGGAGGCCGCCCTTCAGGCACAGTCGGGGATGCGCGTTACCTACAACAGCTTTTGGGAAATCACGCCCGGCCACACCGGCCGCGAAACCGGCCGGGAAGTATTCACCGATACCCTCGGCACCCGGCCGAACGAACCCGACCTTATCGCGGAAGCTGTTTTGGGAAGCATGCACCTCGCCCTGTTCGGCAGCACCCAAAGCCGCACCGACAGCCGCCTTCGGCCGCCCGGTCGCAGACCGGCCTGGGTAGACACGCCGCCGCAAAACGACCAATTCAGCTACGGAACCGGCGCCCACCCGCTCTTCATTAACGAGCAAACCTCCTGGAAACAGGCCGAGCTGAACGCCCTCAAAAACCTGGCATCGACCATCGAGGTGCGGGTGCAGCAACTCGACCGCTTCCTGAATCAGTCGCAGGAGGGCGCGCGCTTTTTCCAGACCGATGTGTATGCCGATTGGTTTGAAGTCGCCGCCCGCTGGCGGGATGAGCGCAACGTGTATGTGCTGGTCCGCGCGAGGGCCGTTTCCGTGCTCGAATAAAGCTGCCCCTCACAAAAAACCGGGTTCAGGTTTGGGGGCACATCCATCGATACAAAAAAAACGACAAAGCTGCGACTACGCGGAAAGTTTGTCAGGGTTGGGTTTTAGGGTGATGCGGTACCGGCGATGAACCCCGATGCCGGGTTCAGGTTTGGGAGCACATCCATCGATAAAAAAAATCAACGAGACTACGGCAGCGCGGAGGGTTTGTCAGGGTTTGGGTTTTTGGGGGATGCGGTACCAGCCCTGAACCCCGATGCCGGGTTCAGGTTTGGGAGCACATCCATCGCTACATCAAAACACCCTTGCTATGCTTATGCCGGCGAAGAAGCCGGGGCGGTCGAGGCGCCAGCTCGCATCGAGGCGGGCAATGCTGAACAGGCCGTTGAGGGCGATGCCGGTTTCATGGCGCCAGCGGCCCTCGTAAAACGGCTCGAAGGGCAGCGATTGCAGGCGGTCGTCGCCGATCCAGGTGCGGCCGGAAGCGCCGTGTACGAGAATGCCCAGGCCGGACCGAGCCACGCGGCGCAGGCCGATGAGCTCGAAGGGTACGCCCCGGAAGTTGTGCTCCCAGAAAAGGGCTGCGCCGTGTTCGCCCTCCACTATGCGGTTGCCCGCGGTTCGGAAGCCTCCGAAGGGCGTGAACAGGCTCAGCCGGCTGTCGAAGCCGCCGAAAGCCTGCACCGGTAAATCGCCGGAGTGCGTGAAGCCCTGCAGCCGCAGATCGAGGGTGTTGGCCAGAAAACGGCGGCGGAACATGGTTTCGATGCGAAAATCGACGCGGGCGTTGATCCGGGTGAAGGTGAAATCGCTGCCCAACAGGTCTTCGCTGCTGTGCTGAAACTGCACGAGGGCGCTGCTGCTGCCGGCAATGCCAAAGGGCGCGGGGTCGTCGCCGAGCCGCAGGTTGAGGGTGAGGCTGCGCATCTGGCCTTCCTCGATGGGCGCATTGGGGCGCTGCACCACCCCGCCGCGGAAGGAGTAGCTCGTAACCTGCGGCATGCTCCGCTGCGTGTCCGAAATAAAGCCAGCCTGCAGCCGCAGCCGGTTCTCCAGCACCGTCCGCCTGAAAAAGTAGGTTGCCGTGAGTGCGAACCGCTCGCTCCGGTAGTAGTCGAAGTAATCATCAAAGCCAAGCAGCATGGCGGCGCTTGCTGCACCAAAGCCCAGCTGCTGTGAAGGAATCCGGGCGCGGGTGTCGGCGGTGTAGGCGGCGCGCAGACTCAGCCGGCGGTTGGCCTGCGGGAAGCGGTACACGGCCGCACCACCCCAGGTGAAATCTTCCGAGCCGGTTCCGTAGCCAAAAAGGGCTTCGACGCTGAGTTCCGGAATGATATTGAGGCGGGGGTTGAGCCCGGCATAGATTTCTTCCGCGCGGTTGAACCGGAGCTGCGGCCGCCATTCGGTATTGCGCACAAATCCGCGGCGGGAGGGCGGGCCTGTCTGCACGGCACCTTCCCCGGCGATGCGCGCCAGGAAACCGGTCGGCTGAAAGGCATCGGAGATGGTTTGGGTGGAGTCGATGGTTTCGTAGGCGAGGCGCTCTGCTTCAGAAAGCGGGATGGCTTCCGGCTCGATCTCAAAGCTGCGGCCAAGGCGGGCACGCTCGGGCTCGCTGAGGCGGGTGAACCGGCGCTGCGTGCCGAAAACCGAATCCGGAACGGCGATATTTACTTCGTACTCCCGAATCGAGGAAACCAGATCGAAACGGATTTCCGGGATGCGGAAGCCAGGGAAACCAATTTCGAGCAGGCCGTTGATGCGCACATCAACCGGCAGCCAGAAATCGCCGCCGTAGTTGCTGAACTGCTGCCGGTACCGCAGGCCGAACTCCTGAATCGGCGGCGGGAAGAAAATCATTTCGCCGGGCACGAGATCTACTTCGAGCAGGGCGTACACATCGCCCAGTACCGAAACCGTGCCTTCAAAAACGGGCTGAAGCCGGGTTTTGGGAATCACGCGGATATCCCAAACTATCTGATTGCCGATGTAGCGGCGGCCCTCAACCCGGAAATCGTAATACCGGAAAGCGTTGGGATGCGTAACGCCGATTACCCTGAAGCCGGCAATTTCGATTTCATCATCATAAAAATTGGGAAGGTTGCGGGTGCCGGCAAAATTCTGGTCTGCAAGCAGGTTGCTGGTCTGCCGCTGATCGATCATGTACTCCCGGAACCCTTCACCGCGCTTCCACCAGGTTTGGGTAAGGCTCTCGCTGATGCTCACGATGCCTTCGTTGTTGCTCAGGCTTGTGCGCGTGTAGGCATCAGCCCGCCAGTTTTCGAGCTGCTCCTGCCACATCTGCTTGCGCAGAATAACGCGCTCCATGATGTGGTTGGCGGGATCTTCGCCCGTAAACACCAGCTCCTCAAGCTCGATGGCGGAAGGATTGAGCGCCACCAGCTGATCGGCCGTTTCGGAGGTAAAGGAAACGGACCGGGTCTCGTAGCCGATGTATCGGAAAATGAGAACGGCGGGCAGCTCATTTACCGGAAAGTCGAAAAAGCCGTCGTTGTTGGTGATGGCCCCGCGGAAGGTACCCTCGACCTGAATGTTAACCGCGGGCAGGCCTTCGCCGGTTTCGGCATCCGTAACGCGACCGGTGAGCCGGTAGGCGCCCTCGGAATCGGTTTCACTGAAAGAGAAGTTGCCGGCGAAAGCCGGAGCCGGAGCCGAAAACATCAGACTCAGAAGCAACAGCAGACAGCCGGTAAGGGTTGAGAAGTGATGAGCGGCTGAACCTGCCGACCGGCTCTCCGCCGGAACCATTACAGGCTTGGGTTGCCCGGATTTTTTAAATAGAAAGGTCATTTAGGAAGGCAAAAAATGAACGGCCGAAGGGGATTCGGCCGGGGAAATTCAGGGAGCGCAGAATAACGGCGGATTACGTAAATTTAGCCCCGTTGTTATCGACACAACAAATTAAACCACCTCTGCTGACCCGGTAGTTCAACAGGATAGAACGATAGCCTCCTAAGCTTTAGATCTGGGTTCGAGTCCCGGCCGGGTCACTATTCAAGTTTATAAAGCCCTGTAAATATTCAGTTTACGGGGCTTTGTTTTTTCCTGTTACCAAAAATGTTACCAAAAAAAGCCGGATTTGCTATCTGTTAGAACAGGTTCAGGCTTTACGCTTTTCGCCAAAGTTTGTTTGGGGCTTCATTTTGTCACTTTTATCACTGCTGCCGGTGCGTGATCTCTTTTGATACTTTCCCCCTGCTGCCGTAAATTATCAATGGCCTGTACCGGTGCTGCCTTTCTTTGGTGGTGCCGGTTTTTTTATGGGGTTCATTCCCTGATATCCTGAAATCAGAATGTCCCGGCCCTGTTTGCACCGGCTTAAAAATAGCTTAATCATCCAAACATCCCCGGTGCCGGGTTTGCTTACGTCTTACCAACTATCCGAATAATGAAAGCGCCTTCCTGCTGCTGCTGCTGTTCGCTCCATTCCTGATAGGCGGCATCCCCGGCTATCTTTTGGCCTGTTGGCTGTATTGTATTGGTACCGTCAATATTGGAAACAACTATAAATATCTTTCCGGGGCTGGTGGCAGCTTCAAGTTTTTTCAGGCGGTTTTTTAGGTTCATGCCGGTTATTCTGTACCTGAAATCCATCTAATAGGCGGAATGATACCTGCCTTTTCTCTGATAAGGTGAAGCCGTTCCGCTGTTGGTTCCAACTGCTGGTTGACATAAACAATGGGCGGTAAAATTACATCCGCATGAAGGCGGCTGAATTCGTATTCATCCCGGCTGATCCGGCCATCCTGATAAGCTTGGGAATAAAGCTGCTGTTCACGGGTGTTGGTTCCGCCTTCTAAGGCTTCAATTCTTTTTAGTCGCTGTGTATTCATCCGGCTAAACGTATTCAACATAAAGGGTAACGGGCGGGATCATGTACGCCTTGTTTATCCATTGCTGGTACTGCTGTTTGGTTTGGAAGTCTTTTTTTGTGCCGTTGTGGGTAAACTGAACGCTGCCTGTTGTGTCAATGGTAGCAACTGCCAAACGGGGCGGGGCTTTTTGGCAAAATTCGCCTTCTAACGCTTCAATCCTTTTCAGCCTGTTCATGATACCTTTTTGAGTTTTGCGGCTTCTAACGCCTGAATACGGGCTTCAAGGTCGCTGATTTCGGTTACTTTGCTGTAACTGTTTGATAAGGTGGCAAGGGCGTTAATAGCCCTGATACGGGTTTCGTGTTCAGCGGTGTCATCCATGAAAATTGTTTCAAGTTCCCTAAGTGCCGTACTCATTGAACAGCGCAATTCATCAAGCGTTAGGGGCTTTCGGCTTCTGCGTTTAATGGCCATTGGTACAGGGGTTAAATTCTTTGTTTTATTTGAAGATACGCATTTTGCCGGGGGGGCTTTAAAATTGGAATATATAAATTCCCCTTAAAACGGGGTTTGAAGGGCATTCAGCATAAATTGAAGGTATCCCCCCGGCTTGCATCCGCTTTTAATCTAATCGCTTAATTGCAAAGCCCCTTAAAACAGCGCTTGGTACAGTAATACTGCCGTTTTGGTAGCTATCACTTGTAATTTCAAAATGGGTAATTGGATTGGCTCCCATTGCTGAAGCTGCTTCATAAGCTTCACGGATTAAATTATCAGCTGATACCTTGCTTACGTGCCAATAAACTAAATTCCTTGTGGGGTCTGCGTGCCTAACATAGTTTTGTTCTAACTGCTCCCTTGTCATTCCGGCTGTTTGGTCACCTTCACGGATAAATTCAGGGATATACTGAATTCTGATAACTCCTATTGGTTCGTATGTGCCTAAATATCTTTCGGGTGTGATATGAAAGCCTTTTGCGGTGTATTCTGTGAAGTCGTATCCGGTAACAACATAAAATTCATCTTGTGGGATAACTCTTAAACCTGAACAGCTTGCCAACAAAAAGCTTAGCATTAAAATTGAAAGTGTTAATATATTTTTCATTTGTTTGCTTATTGATTAGTAAAAAGTATTGAAGCAAAATAAGAAACAGCAGGTGTTTCCCGCTGTTTCTTTTATTTTTGTTTTCATTGCTTTGTCATCTTCCCGCTTTTGCAAGGGCGGGTTTCAGGCATCCCCTATGCCGGGCATCATCCGGCCAAACATAGGGGTGATTTTTCGGGCTGATCAGAATGGAATACCATCTTCCCCGTAAGGTGTTGGGCTGAACAGTTCTTTACCTGTTGAATGAAGATAGGCTTCAAGGCAGGCGGCCATTATCCCCCGGTTAAATTCCGGATTTCGTGGTTCGGTATCTTTGGCCAAAGATTCAGCGCTTTTCAAATATAGGTATTGAAGGTAGTGCCTGAATCTTTCAGCTTCTGCCTTAAATGCATGATGTTCGTGATATAGCAATTCAAGTTCATCATCATTTGGCTGATACGGCTTTTCGTGCTGTTCTTTTGTGTCTGTTGTATTTGGTGTCATTGGCTTTTTTTTTGTTGTGGTGAAGGTTAAACCGGGGCGTCCTATATCATGTATGCCCGGCTTTTGCTTTGTTCAGGTACGGCATCAAACAAGCTGATTATCCGGGCGGCTTTGGGATCGGTTTGTTTGATAAATTCTGTTTCATCTATGGCACCGGCATCCAGTTCAGCCTTCACCATATCAAGGGCTTCAGCGGTGCCGTGTTCCGGTGGCTGTATATCATCCCAATCAGCGGGGTATCCCCGTTCATCAAATATTTCACCGGTGAACGGGTTCATTCCATGCGGGGCGGGTACCGTGCCCGGCTTTGTGTTGGAAGCTTCAGCGGCTGATATGCTGTGCTGAATCAGGTAATCAGCAATATCATATCCATCATGTTCAGCCGGTGCCTTTTGTTCCAGCAGGGATGATACTTTCATCCGTATCATGTGCCTTAACTGTTCGGCCCTTTCCTGCCATTTTTGGTAAGCATTCCCTTTATCCGGGAACAGCAAAATATCACGGCCTTTCAGCGGCATCAGCTTTTTGGTTTGAAGCCCTTCAAGGGCACCGGCTGCCATCCATAGTAAACTTGGTACATAAACTGAAGCAATCAGGGCTGTTTTTTCGCTTTCAACTATGGCAACGGGTTTGCTGATATCATCACGGATCAGGTGAAGGCCAAAAAGGCATTGATCAAGGCACCATTCAGATTTATCAGCTGGCAGGCGCCCGGCCTTTTTTAGCTTGCTGTGTATCCAATCATAGGAATAACCTTCCTTAATCCGCTTGCCTGTTGATTCATTGTACCTGATCAGCTTTCCGGATCGGGCCTGCTGCTGGTTGTCAATCTGCCAAAAGATAGGCCATCCGTTTACCGATCCGCTGCCGGTGCCAACATGATACATTCGGGCGGCCTGTTCCGCTGTTTCGGCATTCCATCCCGGCAGGGCTGCCATCCACTTTACAAGCTGGTTTTCATCATAGCGGTTCAGTGTTTTCTGTACCATGCTAAACGGCAGGCGGCCCGGCTTTTCAGGTTTGGGTTTCGGCATTGCTGCTGCCGGTGCCTGCCATGAATCGGGGCGGGTACCTGTTCGCTGAAAGTATTCACGGGGCGTTAAATGGTAGCTGCAACTTTCGGCCCGGTCGCATTTACCAACATCCGGGTTCAGGGGCTGGCCTGTGTTTTTATCAAGGTATGGCACAAACCGCCTTTTTTTGCAGGCAGGGCAAACGTGCTTTTTGCTGTTGGTATCAAGTGAAAAGCGGGGTTCAGCCTTCATATTCCCCCGCTGTTTTCTTTGCATAAAGCGTTAAGCCCTTACTTGTTCTATCTATGATAAAGCCAATGGCTAAAAGCCGTTTTTTAAATTTGCCTTTTGATACGTTCCTGTATCCATCATTAGAACAGTATTCCCGATAATTCGTATAAACCGCCTTTAATTGGTATTGGTATTCGGGCCCTGTTTCGGCTGTTTTTTCATATTCGTATTCATCAACAAAAAGCTTTACCGTGTCGCTTTCGGCCCTGTACTGATCGGCAGCAGCATCAGCAGCAAGGCAAGGGCTGAAATTTCCCTGTTTGATCAAACGCTGAAGCCCTTCAAGTATCCAGTTCAGCACTCCCGGCAGTTCACGGCTGATTATTTTATCAGCAAGCTTTTTATCCTGCTGTTCCGGTGGTATTTCAACAGGGAACGGCAGAATCAGGAACCTGCGAAAAAAAGCCCTTGTGATTTCACTTGCAACAGGCAGTTCATTGGCATTAAAAATAAACTTACCGTAATCAGTGAGCATAAACGGCTCTTTGTATGGCAGCCGGGCCTGAACCGGTTCACCTGATATCAGGGCTTTAAACATATTCACATCAAGGCTGCCGGATATTTCACTTGCGTAATTTACAAGGGTTTGGGAAAGCTTAGCCCGGTGGTATCCCTGTTCATCCGTTAAAGATTTCAGCGGGTAACTTGTAACGTTTTCCGGCCCTAAAAGGGCGGTCAAAATATCAAAAATTACAGATTTCCCGTTTGCACCTGAACCATACAATATCAACGCTTTTTCAAGCTTCAGATTTTTGATAAATATCCATCCAAAGTATTCAGATAACACGGCCCGGCTTTGCTGATCCGGCAGCACTTCAGCCAAAAAGCGTTTAAATAGCGGGGCATCCGCTTCAGGTTCATAATTGAAAGGCAGCTGATAGGTAATAAAATCATCAAGGCTGAATTCCTTCAGTTTGTGGCCTTCAGGGGTAATTTCAAAAGTGCCGTTTTGCAGGTTTATCAGCACCTTTTTGCCATCCCGTTCAGGTTCCGGCAGGTAAGCATCAGAAACAAACTGTTCAAAAAGCTTCCGGCTAAAATCGGCATCTTTAGCATCAAACTTAGGTACTCCCATTTTCAGGGCAACAGCTTTCAAAAAGCTTTTAATAACTTCGGCATCAATCGTTACCCAATATTGGCCATTGTAAGCGTAATAAAAGCCCTGCCGGTGGCATAATCCCCACTGTTTGGCTTTCATTAATCCCATCAGCTTTTCAATGGTGATTATCTTGTAATGCTTTTGGGTGATTTTTTTTATCTGCTTGTTTAGGGCATCCCGTTCCTTTTGCAGGGCTTCGCTTTCATCTTTGCTGGTTTCAGGGTTCTCCTGAATACTGCCATCAGCACCGGTTACATATAGCTTTTCTCTGATTTCATCCAGCCGGGCATTTACCCTGCCATTTACGATTTCACCAAAATTGATATAGCTTACATCCTTCAGCAGTTCAGATAAAACAGCTGTTACAGCCGGTGCCGGTGGCGTTTTGTGCCCTTCAATCAACAGGGCTTCCGCTTCCTTTTGGATATCATCAGGGGTAATCATGTTGGCCTGTTCCCCCATTTTATTTAAGCGGCTTGATATGGTTATCCTTCAGGAATTGCATGATTCCATCATAAGGATACAGGATCTTTTTGCCGTGCTGCGAAAAGGGTATCTGCCGGGTATCCCTTAGGTTCTGAAGGGTTCGGGCACTCCAGCCGGTTAATTCCTGAAGTTCTTCCTTCGTTAAAAATTCTTTTGCGGTGGCTTTCCGGATCAGCACCGGCAGCACTTCCTGAACGGCTTCAGATACGGCCTGTTTAATGGCCTGATCAAGTTCCTGCTTTGTAGGTAAATAGGTTTGCATATTGCTTTCAGGTTTTGTTTGTGTGAATTAACTGAAAGCAAACTAAGGCATTATAAATTAATGTTTTAAGTAACACGGTTCCCCTTAATGGGGTAACATAGTTCCCCCGGCTTACCTGATTCTCATCGCCTTCCGCCTTGTATTAAATGATTCAAAACTTGAATACTTTACATCAAGGCCTAATTCGCTCCTTTTGTACTCCATGTAATCAAAAGTGCTTTCCCATGTTACATTCGCTTCGTTTTTATACGTTTGGGCTGTATCCCAATAGAATTTATCAAACTGCTGTATTTCATTTGGTGCCGTTAGTTCGGGTAAACCCTGATCATTATCCAGCACCGGCATATCATTCAGGGCGTAATACTTCAGGGTTTCAATGTGGATCAGCTTTTCAATAATCGGAATCATGCTGTTCAGAATCCTTTCCTTTTTGGGCATCAGGGCCTTAATACCATTCATCAGGCTTTGGCCAATCGGGGCGGGTACAAAAGGCTGCTCAATCCTTTTGGGTATCCAGTGTTGCAACAGGGTTTCTGTGTTCGCAACGTGCCGGATTCCCCATTGATACAGGTGCCGGGTATCAATTATGAAGTTCTGAAGCTGTTCCGTTTGTGTTTCGGGGCTGCCGGTGTTTAGTATGTTTTGTTGGGTTTCAAACCGGTAAACTTTCAGCAGGCGTATCAATTCCTGATCAGCAGATTCAAGCTGCTCAATCTGCCGGGCTGCCTGCTGTTCCAGCATTGAATGAAGGCCATGAATACCGGCCAAAAGCTTTAACGGGCTGCCGGTATCC
This sequence comes from Cyclonatronum sp., assembly GCF_022565315.1. Taxonomy (NCBI): domain Bacteria; kingdom Pseudomonadati; phylum Balneolota; class Balneolia; order Balneolales; family Cyclonatronaceae; genus Cyclonatronum; species Cyclonatronum sp. The sequence goes on from NZ_JAIUMX010000065.1 coordinate 11,013, forward strand.
GGGCTGAATGATTTGATAAATTCCTGATACCGCTGCTGCCGGTTTGTTCTGAAGCGTTCTGAATCCCGTTTAACAACAGCCGGGGCTTGTATGAAGGTGTATCCGTTTGAATCGGATTCATAGCTGATATACGGCTTTGCCTGAAAATCCTGCCATTTGGAATTAGGGTTTGTAATCTGCTGATCATTTTCAGGCTTCCATAACAGGAACGGCAGGTCATGTATAACCCTAAGTTCATACTGTTCATATCCCTGATATCCGCAATTTTTGTAAATGCCATCAGCTTTTCCATCAGCGGAATAATTGCTCAACATCAAAAAGGTATCCTTCAGCTTTTGCGGCTGCATTGGCGTTCTGTTCACGGCTTCATTGGGCTGTTTGGGTACTTTCATTGGCGGCCTGTTCTGTGATAAAAGTGATAAAATGAAGGGCTAAACAAACATTGGCGAAAAGCATCAGCCAAAAAGCTGTTCCATGCTGGCATCAAGGCTGGTTTCATCAAAGCTTTTCAGGTATGCCTGTGTAATCTGTATATCTGAATGCCCTAAGGCTTTGCTGATATCATAAATGCTGATTCCTGCTGTTCGGGCGTAATCTGCAAAGCTGTGCCGGGATACGTGAAAAGAAACATTATCCTGAATCCCTGCCATTGCAGCAAGCTTTTTAAGCTGTTTGTTGGCAATTACATTCTTGGATGATATCTGTGCCTTCAGGTAGTAATCATCAGAATAATCCCGGTTTGGCTTCAGGATCGGAAAGATAAAGGCATCCGGATCAGGCTTTGCAGGCTGATATTTTTCCAGTATAGCAAGGGCGGGTTTCAGCAGTTTGATATTTTTGCCGGTGCCTGTTTTGGCCATGTTGTATTTCAGGCGGCCATCTATGATATGGCACCACTTCAGCCGTACAATATCCCCAAACCTGATACCGGCATTATAAAAGCTGAACAGGAAGGCATCACGGGTAACATCCATCCATGAACCGGGCTGAAGCTTAAGGGCTTCAATAGCCTGTATCTGATCAAGTGAAAGCCGGGTTTTTTGGGCCTTTTGTAATTTGATTGGCTCCAGCTTATCAAAAGGGTTAATCTGAATCAGATCATCCAGCAGGGCCTTTTTTATGATTTTCTTGATACTTTTGAAGTGCTTATGAACCGTGTTAGGGTTATTCCCCTTAACATCCTTCAGGTACCGCTTGAATCCTTCCAGTATGTTATGATCAAGCTTTTCAAAAGGGAATTTATCAGCATTCAGGTATTCCCTTAAATATCCAACGGTAACACGGGTATGCCTTACAGGCCATAGCATTCTATCCGCTTTCAGGGCTTCAATGAAGCGTTCAGCATAAGCAAAGAAATCAAGGGCCTGATCTGTGCCTGAATCTGAAATACTGTTCCGTATATCATCAAGGCTGGCATCATCCGGCAGGGTATCGATAAGCTGCTGAAGCTTTAAAATTTCAGACTGAATCCGGCTGTTCAGCACTCGTTGTTTAGGGTGGTTCCGCCTTACTTCAGCCTTTTCCGGGTTCCACTGTTTTTCATCAACGCTGATACCTGTTGATTGAAGTGAATACTTTCCGGCTTTGGTTATCCTGATATAAATCGGGTAACTGCCATCAGCTTTTTTCCGCCTTTTCAGCAGATAGGGTTTCAGGGTAAAACTTATTTTCATTGGGGGGCCTGTTTTGGTGTTACCAATATTGTTACCAATGAAAGATACAGAATATTGCTTTGATTTGCTTAGATTTTGTGCTAAAATGCCTTTTAAATTCAAATAAAAGCTGTTTTTACAGAATACCGCTGAACTATTCTTTAGGGGTTCAAGTTCCGGCCGGGTCACCCCCAAAAACCTGCTCAGAATCGCTTAAACAAGCATTCAGAGTAGGTTTTTTTTTCTTCCCCATTGGCCCAATGTTCCAATAATTCCAGTGTTTTCACAATTCTTCCCCACAGCTTCCCCACAAAAACAGCACTTCCCCACAACCATTATTTTTCAGTTTTTTCTGACTTCCCCATAAATGTGGGGAAGTCAGCACGGCATTCTACACGACTTCTGAAAAGTCAGGGTCAATAATTTCCGTCATCACCAGAGCATTGACGCCCGACCCCACCCTGTCACCAACAATGTTGATGGTAACTGTAGCCTTTGGAAAATTTGCAAGTGGGTACTGAGCCGGATCTCCGCTAAACTGAAACGATGGGTTTGCTGCTGTGACTGCGTTGAATGTGATCACGGTGTCTGCATTGTTCGCAACGTCCAGGGATTGCAGGGTGCTTTCGTTTTCAGAAGGTAGCGTTTATGTTAGCACTTACCTTACTCGTGCTGATAAAGTCTGCTGACTGACACCTCTGATTACAGATTGAGCAACCCGGATGGCTTTTATTGGTTTTTTTCTCAGAATTTTGGTTTACTGTTTAGGGTGATGGCATCATGCCATGAAAAAACCTCCGGTCGGATTAAAGCTTCAGGAGCGGATTTCAGGCCGGAAGCACATCACCCTACACATCTAAAAACATAATCGGAGAGAGGTACTGCTTATGAAAGCGGATCAGGGAAAGAATTCATCACAAGAGTTTAACCGGCGGAAATTTATCAGAACCGGGGCGGCCGGTCTTGCGGGGCTGGCTGCGCTCGGGCTTGGCGGGCAGGCGCAGGCTTCGGAAGGCGAGCACAGCGGTGAAGGTTTCGGCGGACTTTTTGCCGGCAAGGTCGTGCTCATCACCGGGGCGACTTCCGGCATCGGGGAGGCGGCTGCGCGCGAGTTTGCACGGGAAGGCGCGCGGGTGTTTTTCTGCGGAAGGCGTACCGAGCGCGGCGAAGCGGTTCAGCGGGACATCAGAGCCGCCGGTGGCGAAGCGACCTTTATGCGGGCTGATGTGCGTTTGGAAGAAGAAGTGAAAGCCTTCACCGACGGCTGCGTGCAGGCCTATGGCCGAATAGATATCGCGTTCAACAATGCGGGCATAGAGGGGCCGCGGGGCGGCTTTGAGGAAATCAGCACGGGCGGCACCATGGGCTACGACGACCTGATGCAGACCAATGTGAACGGGGTGATGTACTGCATGCGGCATCAGATTCCGTACATGCGGGAGCAGGGCAGCGGGGTGATTGTCAACGTGGGTTCGATGCTTTCGCACCGGGGTTCGGCGGCTTTCGGGGCGTATGCGGCGAGTAAGCACGCGGTGATTGGCCTCACACGGTCGGCTGCGGCGGCCAACGCGCGGCATGGCATCCGGGTGCTGAGCCTCTCCCCCGGCGGCACGCGCACCGAACTGCTGCGCCGCTTTGTAGGCGGCAGCCTCGATAACATCGGTGCAAACAGCCCGATGGGGCGCATCGCCGAGCCCGAGGAAGTCGCCCGGGTGATGATGAGCATGTGCCTGGCGCAAAACCTTTTCCTCAACGGCGATGACATCAAGGCCGACGGGGCGTCGTCGGCCTGAGCCTGGTTTTCGGGTTCGAATCCTCCCCCCTTTTTGAAATTTCTTTTATGAAAAATTTTTCTCTGCTCCTGCTTATTTCCTCCCTGCTGTCAGGCGCATTTCAAAGCTTGTCGGCACAGGAGGCGTACTTTCCTCCGGCTGATAATGAGGCCTGGGAAACCGCAAGTCCGGCAGCCCTTGGCTGGGATGCGGAAGCGCTCGCTGAAATGCTCGGATGGCTTGAAGAGCAGCAGACCCGTGCGTTCATTATTCTGAAGGACGGGCGCATTGTGGTCGAGCAATACTTCGGCATCAGCCGAAACACGCCCTGGTACTGGGCTTCAGCCGGTAAAACCGTAACGGCGGCTTTGGTCGGCGCGCTGGGAAATGAGGGCATCATTGACCTGCATTCGCCCTCTTCTATCTGGCTGGGTGAGGGCTGGACCTCCCTCAGCCCCGATCAGGAGGCGCTGATTACGCCCTGGCATCAGCTCACCATGACAACCGGGCTTGATTATGCGGTGGATGACCAAAACTGCACCCTGCCCGGCTGCCTTCAGTTTCGGGCAGAAGCAGGCACACAGTGGTATTACCATAACGCGCCCTACACCCTGCTCACCCACATTCTGGAAGCGGCATCGGGGCTGGAGCTGAATCAGCTCACCCAACAAAAAATGACCGCGATTCCCGGTTTTTCGGGTTTTTATGCAGAGGGCGCTTCCGGGTTTAACCGGGTTTTTGTGAGCAATGCGCCCAGTAAAGCACGCTTTGGTCTCTTTGTGAGGCACGGAACTTCCTGGGCCGGCAACGATCCGCTTCTTTCTGAAGAATTCTTCACTCAAATGATATCCCCCTCACAAAACCTTAACCCCGCCTATGGCTACCTGTGGTGGATTAACGGGCAGGAATCTTTCATCCCGCCAGGTTTTGCGGTTTCCTTTCCGGGCATGCTCTTACCTGATGCTCCTGCGGATATGTATGCCGCTATGGGGATGAATGCGCAGATCCTCAATATTGTGCCTTCCGAAGAGCTGATCGTCGTGCGGATGGGTCAGGAGCCTGAAACAAATATTTTTGCATTTACCAATGAGCTCTGGCAGCGCCTCAATCAGGTACGGGCCCCGGCTACTTCTGTAGCCCCGGAAAAGCCGGCCGGCTTCAGACTTGAGCAAAATTACCCCAATCCGTTTAATCCGGCGACCGTAATCAGGTTTCATCTTCCGGAAGCTTCGGTTGTGAATCTTGATGTGTACGATGTACTTGGGCGGCATGTACAAAGCCTCTTGAACGGACAGCTTGCACCCGGTTCGCACAGCGTCCGCTTTGATGCGGGCGGGCTCGCCGGCGGGTTCTATCTGTACAAGCTGCGCGCCGGAGACAAGGTTCTTTACAGGCAAATGCTGCTTCTGAAGTAAATTTTGGCGAAACGTTTAGCCGGCATGAAGAAAGCGCTAAGCCAAAAGGCTCCCGCTTACAACAGTTCACCCGGTTCTTTTTTGAACTTAGCCTGAATCCACACTGGCAGCCTTCCGGTGCGGATTTCATTGCTGTTTGCCGGGGCATGCCTTATATTTGGAACTTGCAAGCGCCAGAACGGCTTTTGCAACCAACCAACCACAAGGTTGGGGGTGCTTACTTTTGTGAGCTGAGATCATACCCCAAAACCTGATCCGGGTAATACCGGCGTAGGGAAACCTTTCGGATGCAGCAACGCCTTTCCTGATTGCATCCGCTGCTTTGATTCTCAACACGACAAGCACCTCCAATGTTTAATCTGAACATTTTGGAGGATATATGCATCACGTACAAACCGGCTTTCTGAAGCCCTGTATTTTCAAAGAAGCCGCATCCGGCTTCCTGTCTGCAAACACTATCATCAAACTGACGCTCAGCCTCGCGCTAATTGCCGTCTTTTTTGGGTCAGCCCATACCGCACAGGCACAGCAGCGCGCCCTTTCCGGCACCGTTGTTGACGCACGTACGCAGGAGCCCCTTCCCGGGGCCACTATTTTGCAGCGCGGCACAAGCAACGGCACCGGTTCCGCAGTTGACGGCACCTTCACCCTGCAGCTGCTCCCTGATGACAGCCCGGCACTTGAAGTGCGCTACATCGGCTACCGCAGCCGCATCATCACCCTCGACGATATCTCTGATTCCCCCCTCGTAATCTCGCTTCAGGAAACCACGCAGCTCAGCGATGCGGTGATTGTATCGGGCATCCGGTCTGATGAGTCCACCCCCATGAGCTTCACCAACGTGAGCCGGGAGCAGATTGAAGAACGAAATCTCGGTCAGGATCTGCCGTTTCTGCTTCAGATGACGCCCTCAGTGCTGGCAAGCTCCGATGCCGGAGCAGGAATCGGGTACACCGGTATTCGGGTGCGCGGTGTTGATCCGAGCCGGATTAACGTCACCATCAACGGCATACCGCTGAACGACTCTGAAAGCCACGGCGTGTTTTGGGTGAACATGCCTGATTTTGCCTCCTCTGTGGAAAGCCTGCAGATTCAGCGGGGCGTCGGTACTTCAACCAACGGTCAGGCGGCATTCGGGGCGAGCATCAACATTTCGACCGGGGCCCTTAACTACGACCCGTATGCGGAAGTCACCAACGCCGTAGGCAGCTACAACACGCGGCGGCACACGCTTCGGGCTGGCACAGGCCTGCTCAACAACGGCTGGGCCTTCGATGCGCGCCTGTCCAAAATTGAATCGGACGGCTACATCGACCGCGCCTTTTCTGACCTCACTTCCTATGCCGTAACCGCGAGCAGATACGGCGACCGGAGCCTGCTCAGCTTCAAAATTCTGAGCGGCCGTGAGCAGACCTATCAGGCCTGGAACGGCGTTCCGGAATCGGAGCTTGCTACCAACCGGCGCATGAATGAGTTTACCTACGACAATCAGACCGATAACTACCGTCAGGAGCACTATCAGCTGCACTACTCCTACCGCCTCACGGACTCCTGGCTTGCAAACGCCTCCCTGCACTATACCCGCGGCAAGGGCTATTTTGAAGAATTCCGTGCCAACGACCGGCTCAGTACCTACGGCATCGAACCCTTTCTGCTGGGTGAAAATCTGGTGACCCGCACCGATATCATCCGCAGGCGCTGGCTCGATAATCACTTCTACGGCGTGGTGCTCAATACCGAGTATGCTACCGACCGCTTCCGCTTTGTAGCAGGCGGCGCCTATAACGAGTACGACGGCGACCATTTCGGGGAGGTCATCTGGGCACGTTTCGCCAACAATCTCGACATCCGCGACCGCTACTACGACAACAACGGCTTCAAAACCGACGGCAACCTTTTTGCCAAGCTCACCTGGCACTTCACCGACCGGCTGAGCGTGTACGGCGATGCGCAGGTCCGGCGCATCTACTACGAATTCCTCGGTTTCGACCGTACCCTGGAAGAAATCACGCAAGATCACGAACTGTGGTTTTTTAACCCAAAAGCAGGCCTTGTGTATCAGCTTGCGCCGGGTCAGCGGCTGTACACTTCCTTTTCTGTAGCCGGGAAAGAACCAACCCGCCGCGAGTACACCCGCTCAACGCCGGATTCCCGACCGAGCCCTGAAACCCTGTACAACCTCGAAGCAGGCTGGCAGGCCAATTTCGGCAACGCCTTCTTTGGCGCAAACCTGTACTACATGCGCTACAAAGATCAGCTTATCCTCACCGGCGAGGTAAACGATGTGGGGCAGCAGATCCGCAACAACGTGCCGGACAGCTACCGGCTCGGCATTGAGCTGGAAGGCGCGTTCCGGATTACCGACTGGCTGCAGTGGAGCGGAAACCTCACCCTGAGTGAGAACAAAATTGACCGCTACATCGAGTTCGTCGATAATTTCGATACCGGCGTTCAGGAACAAACCGAGCACCGCAACACCGACATATCCCTGTCACCGGCGCTCCTCAGCAATTCACAGCTGCGGTTCACGCAGGGCGATTTCACGGCTGATGTTATGAACCGGTATGTGTCGCGTCAGTATCTCGACAACACCTCCAATAAAAATCGGTCGATCGATCCTTTCTTTGTTACGGATCTGCGCCTGAGCTGGCAGGCCGGTTTCATTCCGCAAACGAGGCGTGCAACGCTTTCTCTGCTGGTGAATAACCTCTTCAACGAACTCTATGAGTCGAACGGCTATACCTTCGGCTTTATAGCAGGCGGTGAAGAGCAGCGTTTCAACTACTTCTTCCCGCAGGCCGAGCGGAACTTCCTCGTGCAGCTGAGCCTGCAGTTCTGATTTTCTTTCCCATCCCAACCAAAATAGTACGGGCTCTCTGCTGAAAACAGAGAGCCCGTTTTTTGTGCTGTTTCCTTTCCGTCAGATTCCGGCTGAGTACATTTTACCTGTAATCACTTCCTGAGCACGCCTGAACAGCTCCTCCTCTTTCGGAATTTTATCGAGCGGCAGCAGCATATGAAATTCTTCAGATTCAAAGAAATACCAGGCAAGATGGGCCCTGTAACGGAGTGCCGGACTTGTTTCGTTATCCGACAGATCTTTCAGTGCACGGTTCATTTCGTGCATGTTCGCATCCGGGAACATCAGCCTGAAAAGGAATCCGTGATACACGGCTGATTCCCGCACGCCCGGGTTTTCCGAGCGCAGTGCCTCAGCAAAATTCAGGGCAATCCGCGCGATGTCAGCTTCCGCAAGACGAACCGCAACCTCATCAGCAGCTGGCTGATGGTAGTGCAGGGAGTCGGTTCCGGCGGCAGTACCGCCGAGGTGTGCTGAACTGAGCGTTACGGGCTGAAGGGTGAATACAACTGCCAAACCGGCAACAACAGCTTTGAATGATGGTAGTAGTGTTCTCATAGCTTTGTGATTTTGTGTTTTTTTTAGGGTGATGGGTCCCTTGCCCGAAACCCGGGCACCGGACCATGCCAGCCTTCTGTACAGACTAACACCCACACAAAGGCAGTATTCATGCCCAAAAAAGCCTGAAAGCGCTATCTCATTGCCATTTTTGCAGTTACCAAAACATTATGACCACACCGTGACCTGCTGAAAGCGGATTTCCAATCCGGAAAACTGCTTCCAAAAACCATCACCCAGCTATTCAAATAAGCTACTTCAAAAATGACATTTTGTTCATTTGCAGGCCGATTTGGCTGACTTCAACGTTTTTTATACTCTAATTCAACTAAATACGAAATACTACTTGCATAGTATTTAGTCAATCCCTTATACTAACCCTGTAGTATTAAACAATTAGTAAACGATTCCCTATGAAAAAGACGATCACTCCGGTCGGAGATTCCGAAATGGAAATTCTGCACATCGTGTGGGATAAAGGTGAGGCTACCGTAGCCGAGGTGCACGAGCACATTCTCGGATACCGCAAAGTGGCCTACACTACGGTAATGACCATCATGAAAAAGCTGGCCGACAAGGGTCTGCTCAGCTTCCGCAAGGACGGACTCACCTATGTTTACCGGGCTGAAAAGCCGGAATCGGAGGTGAAACACAGCCTGCTGCGGCAGATGCTCGATAAGGTTTTCAAAGGCTCCCCGGCTGAGATGGTGCAGAGCCTGGTCGAAAACGAGGCGCTTAAACCGGAAGAAAAGGCCGAAATCGAATCCCTCATCGAAAAACTCCGCGGGGGCAGCTAAGCTATGGAAACCCTGCTCTTCTCCCTCACCCCGGCCCTGCTGATCTGGACGGTCTTCGCCCTGCTGATGCTGCTCGTGCTCCGTTTCAACCAAAACGGCAGTCCGCTGCTGA
>NZ_JAIUMX010000066.1:0-20175 GCF_022565315.1 Cyclonatronum sp.
AACAGGGTTTCTTTTTCTTTGTAAGATTCATTTAGGAATACCAGGTACTCCCCGATGTTTTCGAAGCGGTTGATGCTCACCCTCCGCTCCAGCCGGCGCACAAGCGTATTTTCTTTGTAGTATGAAAAGTCTATACCGCAATGCTCCCGGAGAATAAGCGCTACTTTTTGCAGCACACCAATGTTCTGAGTGAGAATGTTTTCACTCTTTTTATTGGGCTTGGTGAACGGGTGCCTGATGTAATTGACGAGCGCATCGGGCATTTCTGAGGGCGGCAGGATAAAATCGACCAGGCCGGTCGCGATAGAGTTTCGGGGCATGCCGTCGAACTTGGCTGATTTCTCATCCTGTACCATCACCATGCCGCCGGCTTCTTTGATAGCGCGGGTACCGAGCGTTCCGTCGCTGCCCGTGCCTGAAAGAATGATGCCGATTGCATTTTTCTGTTTTTCGACCGCAAGGGAGCGGAAAAAGATATCGACGGGCAGGTTCAGGCTTTTTTTCTGGTTCTGAAGGTCGAGGTACAGATGGTCATGGAAAACCGAGATATTTTTGCGCGGCGGAATCAGGTAGATGTGGTTGGGCTTCACCTCCATACCATCTTCGGCAATATGAATCGGAATTTGTGTGTGGCGGGCCAGCAGCTCGTCCATAAGGCTTTTGTAGTCGGGCGAGAGGTGCTGAATTACCACAAATGCCAGGCCTGAGTCCTCCGGCATTTTGGCAAAAAAATCCTGCAGGGCTTCCAGCCCTCCGGCTGATGCGCCAACCCCGACAATTACAAGTTCATTGGGATGCAACACCTGTTGCTGACTTGTCTCCTTAATTAAGCCTTTTACTTCATTATCAGAAGGCTTTTTTTCTTTTTTTATGCGGCTCATTCTGTTGCGTACTGTGATGATACGTGGGTAAAACGGTAATAGCTTTCATACACCGGATGACAAACCGGGATTAGTAAATACGTTCTTTTCTGTTTTTTCGGCGATTTCGTGAATCATCGCATCAATTTCAGCGGCTGAATCCGTAAGATATCCGAGAATTTCCTCTTCAGAAAAAGTTTCGAAATCACTTTCCCTCAAAAGGCCTATCAGGCTCATCATTCGTGCCAGGGGTGCGCGCACCAGATGGCTTTGCGTCCAAGAAATCTCCCTGAGCACTTTGTTCTGGTTTTCAACATAATGAAGGTATTTGAGGCGCTCGGAGATATCAACAACAATCCCGGCAAAGAGCTGCTCATCTTCGAAAGTGATCAGCTGTGTGAACGACTCTACCTCATAGGTTGTACCGTCTTTCCGGGTATAAACTGCCTCTGTTGAGATAACCGATTTTTCGCCCTGAAGCAATGGGGCAAGCATTTCATCCAGCTGCTCTGTGGTAACATTGGCTACCTGCATGACTGTGAGCCCGCTTACCTCAGCTGCTTCATAACCAAGATTTTGAAGTGCCGCAGGGTTCATCACTTCAAAGCGATAGCTTCCCGGCCTGAAGAGATAGATTTCATTAATTGAACCTTCAAAAATACGGCTGTACCTCAGAATCTCCTGCGCTGCTTCTCTGGTTTCGGTCACATCCCGTACTACGGCCATCACCTGCGCGGTGCCGCAGCGAACCGTACGTGCTTCGTAGTACCGCCGGGCGCCGTTAATTTCCAGGTGATAGGTAAAACGCCCTGCTTCACCGGTTTCCAACACCTGTTTTATTGCCTGAGCGCCCTGTACTGCTACATTTTCAGGTAGTATATCTGACAGTTTTTTCCCGATAAAGCTGTCCGGCAGGGCATACATGGAAGTTTTATTACCCGCGCTGTAATCAATAATTTCCTGCTTACGGTTGAACATAAACATCATATCCGGCAGTGCGGAAAGCATGGCACTGTTACGCTGCAGGGCTTCTTTAAGTCTTTTGTCGTTTTCTTTACGCTGGGTTATGTCACGATCGATACTCATGTAAGAGAGCTTATCATCGTAAAAAACCAGGGCTGCCTTCACTTCAATATCTTTAAAGATACCTGCTTTTGTTTTGATGCGGGTTTCATAATTAACTACCGCATTGTCGTGCAGCTTCTCATTTCGCTGCTTAAGGGCTTCAGTAGTGAGGTCAGGCTCGAGATCGAAAGCGTTCATTCTCCGAAGCTCTTCTCTGCTGTACCCGGTAAGGTCTTCTGCGGCGCTGTTGATTTCAAGAATTTCCGGCGTTTCGGCTTCGAGGCTGTAAATTGAGATCGCATCTTTATTGGCATTAAAAAGCAGGCGGTATTTCTCTTCGCTGTCGGCGAGCCTGGCTTCAGCTGCTTTTTTATCTGTTACATCGTTAATACTCGTAATAAAAAAGGGCTTGCCGTCAATCTGAATCACTCTTGCGGAAATCAGGCCGGTAAAGAGCTCCCCGTTTTTCTTACGGAACTGAAACTCCATGTTGTTCACAGCTTCCCCGCGCTCGAGGGCTGATTTCATGATACTGCGATCTTCTTTACTAACCCAGACATTCAGGCTGTTAATCCGGTTTCCTTTCACATCGTCAGGCGTATAGCCGGTGTACTGTTCAAACGAATCGTTAACCTCTATGAAGCGGCCTGTTTCGGGATCAGTAATTACAATGGCGTACGGGCTCGATTGAAAAGCCATTGAGAACTTTTCTTCACTTTGCACTACTTTTTCGAGGGCATGGAGGCGGTACCTGAGGTTCACCAGCAGCTGAATAAGAATAGAAAGCATGCCGCGGTGTTCGCGTTCAAGCACTAAAGGGCTGCTGATGGTTTCGACCGCAAGAAAACCCGTGCATTCCTGATCGATAATGAGCGGGATGGCCGTGAAGCCGCGAATGCCGCGTTCGCTTAACCACTTTTTGAGCGGATGGCTTTCCGGCAGCTGTTCTGCATCATGGATGTAAACGGTTTCCCCGTTTTGATGCTGCCCGAACAGCCACGCAGGGCAGTCGGTTCCGTTGCTTTTGAGCTGTGTTTTTCTTCTTCTGCCCAAGGCAGCAATTTTACCGCCGCGGCAGGTCTCTGACGTTCGGGTGCCGCTTTCTGAGTACGATACCAGGCAGAGCCGCTCGGCATGCAGCATATCAGCGCTTTCATCAAGCACTCCGGTCATTACCGTTTGCAGGTCCTGCGGACTCACGTTTACAAAGCGGGCCGAAACGGACAGCAAAAACGATTGCAGCGCAGTTTGCCGCACCAGTGAGGTCTCAGCTTCTTTAAGCCGGGTTACATCCTGCTGTATGCCCACAAAATGGGTGAGGTTGTTCTGATCATCAAAAATGGGCGACAGCGCGAGCTGATTCCAGAACAGTTTGCCATTTTTACGGTAGTTGCGCAGGGTTACGCGGCAGCTGCTGCCTTCGCGAATGGCTTTTCGCACGATGTCAAGATCAGGCTGCAGCCGGTCTTCCCCCTGCAAAAACCGGCAGTTTCTGCCCACAACTTCATCAGGCTTGTAGCCGCTGATTTGTTCAAATGCGGGATTCACATAAATAAGCGGGCGGTCATCCTGCTGCATATCTGCCAGCACGATACCCACCGTGCTTGATTCTACCGCCTTCTGCAGCAGCCGGTTGCGCTGTTCGGCTTCCATCAGGTCGGTTATGTCGGTATCACTCCCGCGGTAGCCGGTGAGGTTTCCACGGGAGTCAAAAACGGGCATCCCATTGGTTGAAACCCAGATTACACGCCCGTCTTTGGCCTGCATTTTATTATAAAAACCGGCGAACCGGCTTTTTTTGCCCATCGCGCGAAGAACCTCTGCTTTAAAGGTGTCGCGGCCCAGCTCGGGATGAAAATCAAAGACCGTTTTTTTACCGATTACCTCACCGGCTTTGTAGCCCAGCATTAATTCAAAAACCGGGCTCACAAAAGTATAGATACCCTGCGGGTCAATTTCCCAGGCAATGGTTCTGCTGTAAAGTGCAATTTCGTTGAGCCGCCGTGTATTTTGGATGAGCAGCTCTTCATTTTGCTTGCTTTCGGTTACATCCCGGATGAAAAACGTGTAGTGCAGATCGTCTTCAAAATCTACCACGGAAACAGAAACCTGCCCCCAAAACATGTTGCCTTCAAGATCATGAAGGGCTATATCATGCCCCTGCACTTTTTCCTGTATATTCATTTTGTTATCCGCCAGATAGCTGCTTAACTGCGGAAAAAAGTTGCTCACCGGTTTGCCCGTAGCCTCAGCGGCGGAAACCCTGAACATTTTTTCAGCCACACCATTTACAAAATGAACGGTAAGGTCTTCACCCACTGAAACTACCGCATCCGGTGCCTGAGCGAGAATGATTTCCATCTTCCGCCGCTCTTTTTCCAGTTTTTGGGCCGCTTCAAGCTCCATTTGCTGCTGCTTATCCTGCAGCTGCTGAATCTCTCTGCGCTCAGAAATATTACGCATGGTTGTAGAGATGTAATCGATACTGCCATCGGGTTTATCGTGGCGTATCATCAGCTGAGATACCGGCACTTCGGTGCCGTCTTTGCTGCAGATAGCCATTTCTCCCTCCCAGCGGCCATGCTCCATCAGGGTTGGCAGGGCTTCATCCCGCATTATTTTTTTTACCCACTCCGGGTGAAACTCGGTCAGATGGCGGCCCAGCACCTCTTTTTCTATATCATAACCCAGCCGGGTATGGAAAGTATCATTCACGTAAATTACTTCTCCGCTAACCGTAGCTGTGCCTATCATGTCTGAGGTATTGTCCACAATATCCCGGAACATCTGCTTTTTATCGCGGGTATCGATCTGATCCGTTACCTCCTGAAAAACGCCGCACCAATAGCTCTTTCCGTTAAGTTCAATTTTAACGGCCTTGATGGTAACGTAGGTCAGTTTTCCGCCTTTCGTGCTTAAGGGAAGGGGGCGATCAAGGTTTACATCAATCTTACTGCCCTTTGCATACTCAGCAACAGCTCTTGGCCGGGCGGACTCAGGATGCAGTTCGGACAGCGACCGCCCAATCAGAGCGGCGCGCTCAGAGCCGGTGAGGCCGAGCATGGTTTGGTTGCAGAAAACGATTTCACCGGTATGCTCATCGGCTGCAACAACACCAACAGGCAGCGTTTCCAGCAGCATCTGTATGCGTTCTTCCTGTTTCTTCTGCCCGGTAATATCCAGCACCGACAAGCGGAACTCACCTTGCCTCTCCTCTTCAGACGGTGTTCTTTCCGAAAAACTGAAAAACTCCGCCCCTACCCGTACGATGCAGTTCTTCTCCGCAGTTGTAAACCCGAGCTCAATATTCAGATCTGCTTCTGTTTTGGTTTCCTTAACCCTTCGCAGGTAGAGATAAAAATCATCCTGATAACGGCTTTCAATAAATTCACTCAGCCTGCGCCCGATCAGGTTTTCATCACGCAGGCCCGTAAGCTCACAAAAGGCACGGTTGTACCTTGTAATGTGCATATCCTCATCAAGAATCACGTAGCCGAAAGGCGCCTCTTCAAAGAGCTTCCTGAACCGTGTTTCTGAAAATTCTGCCGCATTTCTGGCTTCTGAAAGTTCTCTGTTCTGATACTCCAGCTCCTGATGGTAAATATTGAACTGTTCAATAATCTGCTCAACAGGAAGTGTTTTGAGGGATTCATAATTAATTACATCCCCTTTCAGGATATCTTTTATCAGCCCTGCTATTTTGCTTTTATCTTGTTTTTTCCCCACTTATACTATCCTTATAATCGAAACTGAAGCTTAATTCATACCTGTCGATACTTAGGTAATTTACACTTCATACTAATAAAATCACATAGCAATATTTTAATTGTAAGCCTTTACCGATGCCGGCAAAAAAAACGGGTGTGAGCCAAAGCGCATCACACCCGTTAATCAAACATTTCTCAGTAAATACTGAAGCACCTACCGCTCAATGGTTACACCGCTGATGGTATGTCCGAAGAAGAGGCTGTTGGCAAACAGCTTGTTGGTACCAAACCAGAATGCCCTGAAATTAGGATTGTCAGCAAACATAACTACCCGGCCCTGTCCGCTTCCTGAAACCATGAGCGATGCCGTGCCCGGCAATGTTTGAAGGTTCTGAGGCGAAACATACCCGCTCACAAGCGGCTGCCGCGTGTAGCGAAGCGGTGCCGCGTGCGCGTTTTGAGGGGGCGCCAAAAACAGCGTGCTGTTCCGGAAAACGCTGAGTTCCGGATTCCGGTAGCCGTACAGCAGCGGATGGCTGAGATCGGCCCGCGTACGGAAAATGCTTCCGCCAATTACCTGAGCGCCGCGCAGCTGACCCGCATCTTCGTACGCTATCATCTCACCGGCGGCCCTGGAACTGCTAACAGTCTTAAATTCAGCCGAGGCCAGGTCGTGACGCACCAGCCAGTTGATGGCGCTTTTGTAGGCGATGATGACGCCGCCGGAATTCAGCCAGCGCGACAGGTTTTCCCGGCCTGAAGCGGAGATGCGGTTATAGTTGCCGTTGGGAAGCACGATAGTGTTGTACCGGCTGAGGTCGAGGCGGTCAAAACGGTCGGTCTCAACCATGCTTACCGGCACATTGTACCGCTGATCGAGCTGGAACCAGGTTTCTCCTGCCTCACTCACGTTCACCCCGTCGCCCACGAGCAGCAGTACCTCCGGCTTGCGCAGGCTGCTGAAGCTCGGCGAACCCAGATCGATGCCGCTTCGGGCAAGCCCGGTATTTACGGCGTAGAAGTCAACGGCGTTTTCACGGGCGGCTTCCTGAATCATGGCGTAGAGCTCATCGGGGCTGCAGGCATCCTGAATGCCTACGGGGATCATCACCGAGCCGCGGGCGAAACTGCGGTCGCCGCCCTCAGCCGGGAGGGTGAATTCCCGGTTGGCTACTTTGGCCCTTATATCGTGCCGGAGCAGGTCGTTGAGGGCGCGGGGGGCATAGTAGCCGTCCCACTCAAAAATGTAGGCAAACCGGGCCTGCCCGCCGTGTACCGTGCCGGTCGGGAAAGCGAGGGTTTCGGCCTGCACCTGCTCCCCGAGCAGATTGCTGCCAAACATACGGGAGTTCAGCTCAGCGTGCTGCAGGTCGAAGGAGTGTGGCAGCGACCAGGTTGAGACATCATAAAACAGGCTGTCGGTGAAGGTGGTCCGTGTTTCGAACAGGCTGCGCACCATGCGGTAGTTGGGCTGTTCTGTGGGTATGATGAAATCCCGGCCGGCCCTGAAAGTCTGGCCTCTCACGGTTATATCGCGGTTAAGCTGGTAGAAGCTGAGCTGATGCCGCAGCAGGATATCGGAAAGATGATACATCCGGGCGGGGTCGTGTTCGGCGCCGAAAACCCAGGCTTTCACTTCATCGCGGCGGGCTTCCTCCAGCGCGCTGCGGAAATAATCGCGCTTGAAGGCGTGGAAATCCTCCCGAAGGGCATGCGTACCGGCTACCGTAGAAAGCGAGGTGAGAAACTGATTGAGGATGGTTTCAGGGAAGGACAACAGCCCGTGCTGACTCTCCTGAATGTGCCCGCGGGAGCTTGCCTGCTCAAACAAAATGCCGATGGTGCCAAAGAAGTCGGGATAGGTCGAGCCTTTGCCTACATAGAAGTCATCGAAGGTTTCCCGGCTGTAGTACAGCTGACCAATTTCATCTAAGTAAGCGGCATGAAATTCGGCGAGTTTTCCGGTTAGTTCGTAGTTGCGCTCAGGGGTGAGCGGATTGTTGCGGGAGGGCACCCCTGGCTGGAAAAAGTAGGTGGCATTGGTACCCATTTCGTGATGGTCGGTAAGCACATTGGGCTTCCAGTGATGAAACATTTCGAGGCGGTAGCGGCTTTCGGGGTGCTGAAGCGGCATCCAGTCGCGGTTGAGATCGAACCAGTAGTGGTTGGTTCGGGAACGCGGCCAGGGCTCATTAAACTCACGGTTGGCCGGATCAGCGGTGAGGCGGTTGAGGTTACGGTGCGAATTCACCCAGCTCACAAAGCGGTCCTGCCCGTCGGGGTTGAAGCTTGGATCGAGCAGAATCACCGATTCGCGCAGCAGGGTTTCTACGGCTTCACCCTCAGCGGCGGCGTAGTAGTAGGCCGCAAGTACGCCTGCGTTTACCCCGGAGTGCTCGTTACCGTGCACACTGTAGCCCAGCCATACGACCGCCGGCATCTGCGAAAGATCGAGGTCGCCTGAGCGCTGCGGATCGGAAAGCTGCACATGCTGCTCCCGAATGGCATCGATACGCCCGTGGTTTTCGGGATGGGTGATGGTGAGCAGCAGCAGCGGCCGGAGCTCATGGCTGCGTCCGTAAAACTCAAGGGTGATGCGGTCAGAGGCCTGAGCCAGGGCTTCCATGTAGCGCACCATCAGGTCGTGGCGCAGGTGCCATTCCCCGATGTTAAAGCCCAGCACTTCTTTCGGCGTGGGAATGGCGGGGTTGTAGCTTACATCATCCGGCAGAAAAAAAGACAGCTCCGCAGTTCGTGTTTCCGCGAAATCGCGGGCAAAAACGTGTGTGCCGGTTTGCGCATGGCACGGCACAGCTGTAATCAGCAGCATGAGCAGTGCGGCAAAAGCAACTCGTAGAAATTGAGGCATAAGTTTTTGATAATCCGTTGGTTGAAGGGAGAGTTGAGAGTCAGCTGCAAGTCCCGTACAGTTTTACTAAAGCTGCGGGCTTGCGGCACAGAGTGATACTACACCAAGCAATTGAAAAACGCTTTTAAAAGATGCGCTGCAAACAACTTTTTCTGACAACGGCTACCTTTGCTCTGCTGCTGCAAATGATTTATACCGAATTACTATTCCTGCCGCCAGCTTTTATATTCATGCAGGTAAGGAAATGTAAGCACGAACTCAGCCCCGCCAGCTGATGGGCGGTTGATTTTTACCGTGCCTTTGAGGCGCTTAGAAGAAGTTGCAACCGAGTAAAGGCCGATTCCGGTACTGCTTTCACCACCCGTAGGACGGGCAGAAAGCCGGGCGAAAGGTTTAAAAGCCTGCTTCATATCATTATCTGAAAACCCGGGGCCCTGATCGCAGATTCTTACCTCAAATGTATTTTCGCCCTTAATCATATCAATCCAGACATTTTTCTCTCTTGGGGAATACTTAATTGCGTTTGAGATCAGATTTGCCAGGATGCCGTAAAACGACTCAAAATGTGTATAAAACTCAAATACATCATAGCGGAAGTGTAGTTCAATGTTTTTTAGTTTGGCAATAGGGGTGTAGTCGTCTTCCAGCTGCTTCATTATGGCCGGGCTTTGCTCCTGTGTGAGCATTTCCAGCACATTCAGCTTCTCCATACGGAAAACGTTCAGCAGGCTTTGGATCAGCAGCCCGGTACGTTTCACGGCATCATCAATGAGACTGATAATTGACTTGTCTTTGGCTTCAATGCTAAGCAGTTCGAGTGCACTGCTGATAACCGAGAGCGGATTTTTGAGGTCGTGTACGATAATGTGAAGAAAGGCATCCCGTTCCTGCCCTATGGTTTCGAGCTGCTCATTTTTTTGCTGCAACATGGCTTTTTGTTTCTGAATATCCAGAAAGGCAGCTTCAAGCTTTTTCCGTGTAACAATGGCATAAATAAAGAAGGAAACGGCAAGAAGCAGGCCGATAATCAGCAGTATAATAATGGCAAGCCGGTTCCGGCTCGTGGTTTCCTGAAAAGCAAGCCTTTCGTTCAGCAGTTTATTTTCATTGTTGGTCTGCTCCACATTATGCTGAATAATTATTTCCTGAATAGCTGCATCCTGCGCCTGCTGCTGAAAAAGAATCTGCATTTCCAGTACCTCTTCATGGTATTCAAGGGCAAGACTGTAATTTCCCATATTTTTTTCCAGCTCGTACAACAGCATGAAGCTGTTCATTTTCATAGCATTCTGCCCGCTCTCCCTTGCCATTTCCAGGGTACTTAAAAACAGTTCACGTGTGGTATCCGGGTAAATATTTTGACGCAGATAGGTATTACCGATTCCAAAAGTATTGAACATTACGCCGGGCTGAGAGCCGATTTCTTCGCTAAGCTCCAAACCTAAGGTGAAGTATTGCACTGCAGAGTCGTAAATACTTCTACTCAGGTAGCTTGTAGCCAGATTGTAATAATTCCGAGCCAGATTAAGGCTGTGGCCCAATTCACGGTTAATCGATATGGCAACACGCAGTGAATCGGCCATTCGGTCATACTGCTCTGTTTTGTCGAAAATAATACCGAGATTATTCATGGTTCTTGCGATGCCGTTTCGGTCATTTCGGGCATAGTAAATTTCAAGGGCCCTCTCATGCCAGACAATTGCCTCTTCATGCTGATTAATATGTCCGAAAATGAGAGCCAGGTCTGCATAGAGATCTGGCAGGGAGCCTGAATCGTTTTTAGCTTTATTATCTTCCACAAGTTCAATCAGCATCTCAATTGCCTGCAGGTACTCACTTCTGTCGTAGTAGTTCATGGCTTTAGCCCGCCTCAGTGCCAAACCAATATCGGACTGCGGATCAGGGTTGTATTCACTGAACACAGCTTCAAGCAGGCTAAGCCCGCGCGATGTGTTCCCCTGCTGACTTGCAACCGAGATCGCAAGGTTTGCGGTGTACAAATAAAGATCTTCCAGGCCCAGAGCCTCTATTTCCGGCAAAGCATTCATGGTTTTTTGCTCTGCGGGAGCAATCCGACCCTGTAAAAAGTCGAGGACTGCTTCCATATACACATATGTAAGCCTGTTATGGGGAGCCGGATTTTGTTCGGCATACTCCTGCATTTCCGCAGCTATTGCACCAAGATCGTCATATTCACTCAGGAAGAGTTTTTCCACAAACAAGTTAAAAAGCTCCTCACGGTCAGATAATTCCGATGCTTGCTCTGTTGCATTACGGGGTGCAATTTCCCCCTCTGCTGAATGATTGCAACCAGCAATGATTAACCAAATCAGCAGTCCAAATAGCAGTACTATTCTGTTTGAATGCGATATCTGAGGCGTTTCCAATAAAAAAACTTTGTTAGGTGAGTTACTGTTATTGAAATTAAAAAAAATTAATGCTTATCCAATACCAATAAATCCGTTCCAAAATAAACTTACAGACCTGCTGCTCTTCAAAAATCGACGGCTCGTTTACCAAACAGGGCAGTACCTATCCTGAGCATGGTTGCCCCCTCCTGCACGGCTACCTCCAGATCGTTTGTCATTCCCATAGAGAGGTGTGTTAGTTGGTGGCTTTTATATCCGCGTTTTTGTTCCAGCTCCAAAAGTTCGCGCAGAAGCCTGAATTCCGGCCTCACCAGCTCGGGGTCATCCGAAAATGTGGCCATACCCATTAGCCCCATCACTGTGATATGCTGCATTTCATCTGCCTTTAGCAGCAGCCCGGGCAGCTCCGCAGGATCGCAACCGGACTTCTGATCTTCTTCACTGATATTCACCTGTATGAGTACTTTGATAACACGACCGGCCTGCTCTGCACGTTTGTCGATTTCTTTGAGTGCTTTTAGTTTGGGCACAGAGTGAATCCAGTCAACACGGTCAGCAAGATATTTTATTTTGTTGGTCTGAAGGGTGCCAATCATGTGCCAGTTTATCTGCTTGTCTTCGTCAAGAGCTTTCATCTTGGGTACAAGTTCCTGAACCTTGTTTTCCCCAAAGTGGAGCGGTCCGAGTGCCCGCATGGCCTGAATCGCTTCTACAGGGTTCGTCTTGCTTACGGCAATGAGCGTGATTTCATCCGGGTTTCGGTTGCACGAAACACAGGCACGTGCTATGCGCTCTTTAACTTCCTGAAGATTCTGATGATAGTATTCAAAGGCCATGATATAAATTAAATGAAGTTTTCGGGTAATTTATCAAACAGAACAAAAAGCTGCTCCATTCAGCAGGTTAAAGGGATTGAAATCGGGTTGGAATATAAAGATTGGACCAAAACCAATTAAGTCGTATTTTTGGAGTCTGAATTTAATTTCATCATTTTTCTCTGCATGGTTACAACAGCAAGCTTAGTTCCCGTTTTTTCGAAGCTTCAAACTGTTCATTCCGCGTTCACAGGCCCGATTAAGCCTCAAAAACGAACATAACCCGGATGAATGTGCTGATAAAACATATTTCCGAATTTTTTGAGCACTGGGCGCCAAATGCCACAAAACTGGACTACGACAACACCGGCCTGCTCATCGGAAATCCCTCTCAGCCCGTACACCGCATTTTATGCTGTCTTGATGTAACCCCTGAAGTAGTTGAAGAAGCCATTTCACGCGATTGCCAGCTCATTTGTGCGCATCACCCGATCATCTTTCCGAAACTTTCGCGTGTAATTACCACCGATTTCGCCGGTAGCCTTATCCACACGCTGATCCGCAATAATATTGGCGTTATTGCCGCGCACACCAACCTCGATGCCGCCCGCGACGGCGTAAGTTTTGAACTGGCCAAAACCCTGGGTTTGCAAGATATCCGTATCCTTGACGATTCCTACAAAACCATGAAGCGCGTCATTTTCAGGTTTCCCTCCGCACTTAAGCCTGAAATCAGTACAGCCATACGTCAGGTTGATCTTGACTGCGGTTGGTCTGAAGAAGAGATGAACATCAGCGTTGCCCGCTTTAACGCCGACCTGTATGTTTTAAACGAATTGCGCATTACCCTTCTGAGAATTCTCGACGGCGCGCCGCATTCCTTCGATATTGTTGCGCTTGAAGCTACTTCCCCCCTGTACGGCTTCGGAGCGGCAGGCAGGCTGCCGGAACCACGCAGTCAGGAAGATTTCCTTTCCCATGTAGCAGCCCGTTTGGGTAGCAGCGGCCTCCGCTACTCGGGTGAGGTCACCGAAATATCAAAAGTTGCCGTTTGCGGCGGCTCTGGTTCTTCCCTTATCAGCAAAGCCAGGCAATTTGGCGCACAAGCATTCATAACCGCCGATATTAAGTATCACGATTTTTTTGTTCCGGGTGATTTCCTGCTCATTGATGCAGGCCACTACGAAACCGAGGCCCCCATTATCGCCTGTATGCAGCGAAATCTTTCCTCTGCCTTCCCTCAGCTTGAAGCACTCAGCACATCGGTAAATACCAACCCTATGCAGGGATGGCAGCCGGAAACACGAGTTTCAGTTAAACCACCCATAATCCCCTAAGCAACCTTATGCGCGACATCCTACAACAACTGGTAAACCTTCAGTACATTGATTCCAAGCTGGACGAACTGAAACGCATGCGAGGCGATCTCCCGGAAGATATTGCCGATCACGAAACTGACATCTCACGCATGGAATCCCGTGTAAAAAAGAATACGGCACAGCTCAAAGATCTCAAACTCGAGCAAGGCAAACTCGAACTTGAAAAAGAGGATTCAAAAGCCCTCATCGAAAAGTACGAATCGCAGCAGCTCACCGTGCGAAACAATCGTGAATACGATGCCCTTACCAAAGAAATCGAAGCTCAGCGGCAGCTGATCGAAAATGCGATTTCACGGGTAGAGGAAATCGGGATTCTGATTGAAGAAACTGATGCTGACCTCACCAAAAGTCAGGAGCTGCTCAAAGAAAAACAGGCTGAACTTAAGGTTATGCAGAAAAACCTTGAAGCAGTTATCGAGCGCACACAGGAAGAAGAACGCGAACTGCTCGAACGCCGCGACGAAGCCGAAAGTACCCTTAATCAGCGCTACCTGCGCAGTTACAACCGCCTGCGCAACGGCCTGAGCAACGGCATTGCTGTTTCCCCGATGGTGAACGGTGCGTGTATGGGTATGATGATGCCGCCTCAGGTACAAATGGAAGTTCGCCGCAAAGACAAGATCGTTATCGATGAAAACAGCGGACGCATCGTTGTTGACCCTGAGTTCTTCGAAAATGCCAAAAAGATTGGCCTCTGATTGCTTATCTTGATTTACGTTCTGAAAGCTCAGGCTGCTGTTCTGTTGCTCAGCACATCACACGCCGGACGAACACTTTGATTTACTGAGACTGCCGGGCAATCGCCTTTCGCTCGTTCGAAGGGAGGAAAGTCCGAACACCTACCGGCTCCGTGCTTCCTAACGGGAAGGGTTCGCCTTCGGGCGGATACAGACAGTGCCACAGAAAATATACCGCCCCGGTCCGCCGGGGTAAGGGTGAAATGGCGGGGTAAGAGCCCACCGCGCTTTGGGCGACCAAAGCGGCAGGGTAAACCTCACGGGGTGCAAGGCCAAGCAGGCAGTATGTACCGCCGGTTGCAACGCTGCCGGGTAGGCCGCTTGAGGTGCCGGGCGACCGGCATCCCAGATAAATGATTGCCACTCTTGGTTTTACCGGAGTACAGAATTCGGCTTACAGGCAGTCTCAGCTTTTTTTACAATTTCCGCTTTTCCTTGTTGTAAGATTTTTTTCTTACCCTATATTTAAGATTCACTTTTACACACGTCACAACCGTACTAACACTCCGGCCCGCGTTGTGCCGCCTTATTCATTAAGCTCCCGCATCATAACCATTGATAGATGAGATTTGAAGTCCTTGTTATAGATGACGATCAGATTACCCTCATGCTGCACAAAACTTTAGTAGCCAGGGCCGGATTGCACAACGACGCAAAAAGATTTCTTAACGGAAAACTTGCCCTTGATTACATCACCAATAATGATGCGGATGACGTCGTTTATCTTGCCCTGCTCGATATCAACATGCCCGTTATGGATGGCTGGGGATTTTTAGACGGCTACATGCAGGCCGGTCTCAAATCCGCACTCTATGTGGTAATGATTACTTCATCAGTCGATAACCCCGACAAATCTCGTGCTGAAGCTTACCCTATGGTTATCGATTATTTCACAAAACCGGTTGTGAAAACACAGATTGAAAAGCTTCGGGAGCATCCCGAAATCCAACCGCTTATATAAGCGTAAAAACTGCCTTCAGCTTATCCTCCGGTGCTTCAGGCAGGGCAAACGCCTTCGGGTATCAGCCTGAAATTCCGGGCTGATTTCAGCAATCGCCACACCGGGTTTGCCGTCCGTAACTTCGGCAATGATCTCACCCCAAGGGTTCACAATCATTGCGTGACCGTAGGTTTCCCGCTTTTTGCCGTGCAGCCCGGCCTGCGCAGGCGCCATCACATAAGCCGTATTTTCGACCGCCCGCGCCCTCAGCAAAAGGTGCCAGTGCGCCGCTCCTGTCTTTTTGGTAAATGCTGCCGGCACGCAGAGTAAATCAGCGCCACGCTGCACCAGAGCCCGGTAAAGCTCCGGAAACCGCAAATCGTAACAGACCGAAAGCCCGAGGGTAAGCCCTGCGGGCTTTTCTTTTTCAGAAGGGTGTTTTTTTTCGAGGGATGTGTTTCCGGGCCTCATTTCAATCCGGGCCGTTACAGGCTCAGCTTCACCCGCCTGCACATAAGCTGATTCCAGGTACTTTTCCTCCTCTGAGACAATCACATCGAACAGGTGCATTTTGTTGTAGGCTGCCACGAGGCCGCCGTCGGGTGCGAAGAGCTCCGCACGGTTAAATACTTTGCCCGAACTTCCGCCGGCCGGTAAAGGATAACCGCCGGCCAGCAGGTAAACCCCGTGCTTCTGCGCCCAGGCAGGAAGCGCCGTGCGCACCGCATCACCCACGGCGCGCACATTTTCGGCCATCAGCCGCTCCTCGCTCAGCCAGGCAAAATTTTCGGGCAGGCCGATCAGCTCTGCCCCCTGCGCCGCTGCATCAGCAACAAGCGCAGCAGCCTGATCCAGGTTATGCTGCAAATCAGGCTGACTGTTCATCTGAAGGGCCGCAATTTTCATAAGAAATACTGTGTGGGGTTAATGGCCGTAAGGGCCGGCGTCTGAAGCCGGGCAAAACGGCTTCAAACCTTTTCTTCCATAATAATGTTATCTTTGGCTCCTATCAAAAAATCCTGAATTCCAAGACATGCCATCCACCTCGTTCCGACTCAAATCCGATTTCAAACCCGCAGGCGATCAGCCCGCAGCAATCAAAACACTCACGAGCGGACTCAACAGCGGCGAAAAATTCCAGACGCTGCTTGGCATCACCGGTTCCGGCAAAACCCGCACCATTGCCTCGGTAATTGAGCAGGTGAACAAGCCCACCCTTGTGATGAGCCACAACAAAACCCTGGCCGCACAGCTCTACCGCGAATTCAGCGACTTTTTCCCCGAAAACTGCGTCGAGTTTTTCATCAGCTACTACGACTACTATCAGCCCGAAGCCTACATCGTTTCTTCTGACAAATACATCGAGAAGGATCTTTCCATCAACGATGAAATACAGCGGCTGCGGCTGCGGGCTACGAGTTCGCTGCTTTCGGGCCGGCGCGATGTCATTATTGTAGCCTCAGTGAGCTGCATTTACGGCATCGGCTCCCCCTCCGAGTACGCCAAGCTCGTAATCCCCCTCAAAATCGGCGACATCGTTTCCCGCAACAAGCTGCTTTACGATTTTGTGGAGCTGCACTACAACCGCAACGATTTCGATTTCAAGCGCTCCACCTTCCGCGTGCGCGGCGATGTGGTTGATATCATCCCGGCCTACTCCGAGCATGCGCTGCGCATCGAGTTCTGGGCCGACGAAATCGAGAAGCTTTCCACGTTCGACCCCGAAAGTGGCGAGATTATTGAGGAAGTCGAGGAGTTCACCATCTACCCTGCCTCGCACTACGTTACCACCAAAGACCGGCAGGCAGAAACCATCAAACTCATTCAGGACGAGCTGAACTGGCGCCTCGATGTGCTGCGCGAAGAAGAAAAATACATCGAAGCCCAGCGGCTGGAGCAGCGCACCGTTTTTGACATCGAAATGATCAAAGAAATCGGCTACTGTCCCGGTATTGAGAACTACTCGCGCTACCTTGCCGGCCGCAAGCCCGGCGAGCGCCCCTACTGCCTGATGGACTACTTCCCCGACGACTACCTTCTGGTGATGGATGAAAGCCACCAGTCGATTCCACAGATCGACGCCATGTACGGAGGCGACCGCTCCCGCAAGACGAGCCTGGTCGAGCACGGCTTCCGGCTGCCCTCCGCCCTCGACAACCGCCCGCTAAAGTTCGAGGAGTGGGAAGAGATGATCGCACAGGCCATTTTTGTGAGCGCTACCCCGGCCGATTACGAGCTCGAAAAATCCGGCGGGGCCTTCGTGGAGCAGATTATCCGCCCGACCGGCCTGATGGAGCCCAAAGTTGAGATGCGTCCGCTCAAAAATCAGATTGATGATCTGATCGATGAAATCCGCAAAGTGATTGCCAAAGGCGAGCGGGTGCTGGTGCTCACGCTCACCAAGCGCATGAGCGAAGAGCTGAGCGAGTACCTCAAAAACATGGGCATACGGGCCGCCTACATGCACAGCGAGCTCGATGCACTCGAGCGAATCGAAGTGCTGTTCCGCTACCGCCGGGGCGATTTCAGCGTGCTTGTGGGCATCAACCTGCTGCGGGAGGGCATCGACATCCCCGAGCTGAGCCTCGTTGCCATTCTGGATGCCGATAAGGAAGGCTTCCTCCGCTCGGATACTTCCCTGTTCCAGATTGCCGGCCGTGCCGCGCGAAACGCCGAAGGCCGGGTCATTTTCTATGCCGATAAGGTCACCAAAAGCATGAAAAGGGTGATGGATGAAATGGAGCGCCGCCGCACCATTCAGCAGGAATACAACGAAAAACACGGCATCACCCCGACCACCATCGTGAAGGAGCTGAAGCCGCTGGTTGATCCGGGCCTGATTTCCAATCAGAACATCAACCTGGAAGAGCGCTATCAGGAAGATTCCCCGATTGAGCTGGTGAAAGTAGCCGACGACGGCATCCACTACCGCCCGAACCCGGCCATGAAGGAAATTGTGTTCAACAGCAAGGAGTCATTTCTCGATCACCTCACCGAAACCATGAAAACCGCCGCGCGCAATCTCGAGTTTGAGGAAGCCGCCCGCATTCGCGATCAGATTGAAGAGCTCCGGCGGGACATGAGCATGAAGTGAGCTAAGGCCCGGAAACGCATCACCCGAAACACAAACCAAAACACAAACACAGGTGCCGGAAGGCCGCGGGACCGGCGCAGAAGCCGGTTCCGGTTAACCCAACTGCATGAGTACACTTGCTTATTTAAAATCGCTGATCAAAGACAGAAACGTTGCTTCCATTACACCGAGTTCGCGCTACACGGTGCAGAAAGTAACCCGGAAAATTGACTTCAGCCGGGACCTCACCATTGTGGAGTACGGGCCGGGTACGGGGGTTTTCGCAGAGTACCTGCTGGAGAAAATGAGCCCGGCATCGCGGCTGATTATGATTGAGCTGAACCCGGATTTCGCCGAAATTCTGCGCCGGATTAACGACCCCCGCGTGAGCGTGCATCAGGAGTCGGCCGAGCAGGCGGAGGCCATCGCGCGCAACTGCGGCGCCCAACAGGCCGACTACATTTTGTCGGGCATTCCGTTCAGCTTCCTACCGCCTCCGGTTAAAGACCGCATCCTCTCCGCAACGCACCGGCTGCTCCGTGAGGACGGCTACTTTCTCGCCTACCAAACCTCAACCCATCTGAAAGAGCCCATCCGCAAACATTTCGGAAAGGTTGATGTGAGCTTTGAAATCCGCAACATCCCGCCCATGTGCATCTATGAGGCGCAGAAAAACGGGCAGATGCCGGGTACGGCCGTGAACGGTGAAGGCTGATGAAGCAGGCTGAGGGTCCCATGCTCGATATCGGTCAGCTGCTTGAAGCCTACAGCACCGGCTATTTCCCGATGGCTGAGGGCAGCGGCCCCGATGCCGAAATCGGCTACTACTCGGCATGGAAGCGCGGCATTATTCCCCTCGACGGCTTTCACATGCCCAAAAGGGCGCTGCGGCATTTCAAAAAAAGCGGCTTCAGCATGAGCCTCAACCAGCACTTTGAAGGCGTGCTGGAAGGCTGCGCAAACCGGCCCAGCACCTGGATAAATCCGGTCATTCACCGCACTTTTTTGTACCTTCATTATAGCGGCTACGCGCACTCCGTTGAAGTGCTGCGCGAAGGCCGGCTGGTCGGCGGACTTTACGGCCTTGCACTGGGCGGGGCTTTTTTTGCGGAGTCCGTTTTTCAGTACGAGCCCGAAGCACATAAAGCCGCACTCTGGTTTTGCCACGGTCATCTTTTAAACAGGGGATTTTCATTATGGGATGCACAGTACTACACCCCGCACCTCGGGCAGTTCGGCTGCCGCGAAATTCCGGCAAAGCGCTACGATGTGCTGCTGCAAAAGGCCCTAAAACTGGCAGTAACCTTCTCTGATCATGGAAATCCGGGCAAACCAACTCACTAAATCTTTCGGAAATCAGACCGTGCTCAGCGGTCTCACTTTTGAGGTGAGGCAGGGCAGCACGCTCGGCCTGCTGGGCAACAACGGAGCGGGCAAATCCACGCTCATTCACCTGCTGATGGGGCTTAACCACCCGGATTCCGGGGAACTCACCATCGACGGACTGAGCTGGCAGCAGCAGCAAAGTCACGACGGACTCCGCAGCCGGATCGGCGTTCTGCCCGAGCACGGACAGCTTAACCCCGAGCTCACCGGCGCCGAGCAGCTGCGGTTTACGGCCCTGCTGTACGGCATCGACCTCAGCGCCAGCATGGAGCAGGTGATGGCCATGGCTGAGTATTTGTTTGAAGACCTGAGCGTGCTCGAAAAAAGATGCGGCACCTTTTCTACCGGGATGAAGAAAAAACTGGGGCTTATTCTTGCCTTCCTGCACAAACCGCAGCTCGTGCTGCTCGACGAGCCTTTTTCGGGCCTTGACCCCGGCTCTTCCCGGCTTGTGATCAATTTTCTGAACGCCTACAGCCGCCGCGACCGCGTCATTCTGGTGTCGTCTCACAACCTTTCCTACGTGGAGCAGGTTGCAACCGATCTCGCGGTACTGCACGAATCGAAATTCCGCTTCTTCGGAAGCATGGAAGAGTTCACCCGCTCGGGTCAGTCGCAGCTGGAAAGCTCGCTCATGGAGCTGCTCGCCCCGGAAGAAAAAAGCACCGATCAGCTGCGCCGCCTCCTAAGCTGACCCGCCCCTGCCCTCATGGAAACATCCGTCCCCAAACCCAGCAAATGGCGTCTCGCTGCCTTCATTATGCGCACCCGCGCCCTGATGCTGATTAGCGGGGATGAAAACAAACTGCTGAATATCGGCCGGATTGCCATACTGCTGGTGCTGCTGCTCTACGGCAGCTTCGGGGCTTGGGCACTGCTCACGCTCGAAACACATCAGCGCATCGTAATTGAAAGCGCTGTGCTGATGAGCATGGCCTTCATCATTTTCTTCAGCGGGGTCTTCCCGATTATCCG
>NZ_JAIUMX010000067.1:0-19652 GCF_022565315.1 Cyclonatronum sp.
CGGGCCTGAAAGTGGGCAAGAAATAGATAAGAGCTATACATGGTCAATTTCCTGTCCACCTGAGAATTCAAAATGTCCTTGGGGCGTGTGTCATAAACAGGACACCCGACAGAACGCCGGTGCCTGAATTTTTTTGAATTATTTGGCGGAAGGATAAAAACAGCCTGAAATGCAAACCTGCGGGCAGGCAGAAAAATGAGCTGTTTACCCGGCCTGTTGCGGTCCCCAAAAAATAACGGTGCAGGAAAGTTGAGGCTTGGCGGATTTCAGAATGAAAACTGCACACTCAACGATGGGCTGAAGCCCGGCAGCCTGCGGTCGTACACGGAGAGCTCCTGCGTGCCGTCGGCGTGCATGGCGTGGGCGTGCACGCCGCGGTCGATTACGTTGCGGCGGTTGAGCACATTTACCAGATCGAGGCGGGTTTGCAGCTGCGTGATGCCGATGTTTTGGGTGAAGATGAGGGACAGATCGAACTGACTGAATGCCGGGAGGCGGTCATCTTCGGGGCTGGTGAAGTTGAAGCGGTCGATGCCGTGCACGTTGTGCATCATCAGGAAATCGTAGTAGGCCTGCCGGAAAGCCCATGCCCGGCCGGCGATGTACTGCCAGCGTCCGGATACGGTCCATTTGTCGGTGAGGTGGGCGATTGCGCGGGCCTGCACGCTGTGCGGCTGATTCCAGGGGGCGGGCATTACCCTGCCAAACTGCGACTGCATGTTGATGTCGGCCCGGCTGTAGTCGTAGCCCAGCAGCAGGTTCAGGCTGTTGCCCATCAGCTGCTGACTCAGCCTGATGCTGCCGCCCCACGACTGCATGTCGGTGATTTCGGCAAAGGCATCGAAGCCTTCGCGGGTGTGGCCGCTGTCGGTGAGCAGCCGGTCGTAGGAGGTGATGTAGCCGGTGGGCTGATACCTCAGCCAGCCTTCAAGCCGGATGCTTGTGCCGCGTGCCGGCTCTGAGAGGAAACTTGCGCTGCCGTGCCAGGCTTTGGGCTGCGGCAGGCTGCTGTCGTGCGCCCAGATGGTGAAAGATGGCACAATAGAGCTCGGCCCGGCATTGGTGATGTCAAACTGATTGATGAACTGCCGGTACACCCCGCCTGCCAGCCGTAGCGACCAGAAGCCGATGGCCGACTGCTGCCGGTCGTACTGTACCTGCGCGCGGGGCTCGAGAAAAGTTTGTGATGAGCCGGTGAGGCGGGTGATGCGCGAACCCACGGTAAACCGCCAAGGCCCCGGCAGGGTGAGGTGCGTGTTGAGGTAGGAGCTCAGGTGCACGGACTGCTGCTCGTCAACGGCGGGCAGGTAAAACAGCGAGCTGAGGTCGAAAGAGGATTGTACGAAGTCGGCCTGAACGCCGCCGGAAAGGGAAAGTCGCGGGTTTATGGCGTACTCAGCATCCACACGGCCAAGGTAATGGCGTATTTCGTTGCTGTCGTGCTGTGCCGCGCCGTGACCAAGGTTTTCGCGGTAGAGCCCGAAAATTGCGCTGTCGCTCAGGGGCGCATCGCCGGCAAGCATGGCGTAGATGCTGTTGTCGGCCATCACGTAGTTGTGGCGCATGCGGTTGCCGGAGTAGCCGGCCTGAACGCTGAGGTCGAGGCGCGGGCTCACAACCCAGTCGTAGCCCAGCTGCGCCACGGTGTTGAGCCAGTTGTAGTGATCGCGCGAAAACATGAAGCCGTCATCAAAAAACTGTTCGCGGGCCAGCACGTCGGTTTCAACCTGATTCTGACCGCTGTAGAGCGAAAAGTTCAGGCGCTGATACGGGCCGAAATCAGCCGAGCCGGCAAGGTGCACATCATAAAAAGAAATATCGGAAGTGTTGGCAACCGGCGAGAAGCTGCGCATGCCGGTTGTTTTTAGCCCGGGTGTTGCTACCAGGCCGTACAGCATGGGGTCGATGCTGTCCCACTCGCTGAGGGTTCCGGCCAGGGTCGGGTCCTGAAAAATACTCCAGACCGATGAGCGGAAGGCAGCCATTATGTTGATGTTGTTTCCGGCTGTGGTCGTGTGCCCTGCCGAGCCGAAAAAGTTGGTGCTGAGCGGGTCGGCCTGCCAGAGGGCAGATTGCCGCTGCCGCGGGCTGAGGGCATGTTTCAGGCCGATGCTGCCGGCAATGTGGCTGCCCATGGAGGCATCAAAACCGGCTTTTTCAACTTCCACCCGGCTGATGGCGAACGGGCTGAATGCGCTGAACAGCTGACCAAAGCTGTAGGGGTTGTACACCGGCATACCGTCGAGGTACATGCGGTGTTCGCCCCGCTGCGCGCCCTGAATGTGGGTGTCGCTGAGCGGCAGCCCGTGCTGCACGCCGCTGAACAGGCTCAGGCTCTGCACCGCGCACTGATGCCGCTCCCCGCTGCTCCACAGCGTACGTGCCTCGGCCTGCTCATGGTGCCAGCTTGCCGGCAGCATCGAGCGGTGCGCGGAAACAACGATGGGGCTTACATCAAGCGGCTTTGGGTTTAGGGTGATGCGCTCACGGGTAGTTCCGTTTCCGTTTACCTCAATCACTTTCCGGACCGGCTCATACCCGATGAAGGAGAAGACGAGCTCGTGCTGACCGCTCATCATGTTGCTGATGCTGAAGAATCCGGAGCGGTTGGTTACCGTGCCGCCGCTGGCATCGGCAAACATCACCGTTGCGCCCTGAAGCGGCTCACCGGTTGCGGCATCCGTTATTTGCCCCGTGAAGGAGCCAAATTCGGGCGGGCGCTGCGACGACTGCACAATCACAAAGGTGCCTGACGACAGAATGATGAAATCCAGCTGTGTGCCCTGCAGCAGGCTTGTGAGCAGCTCGGCTGTGGTATTGCCCCGAACCCGGCGGTAAATGTGCCGGATGCCGACCACCCGCGGATCGTAGATGAGGTCAGCCGAGGTGAGGGCCGCAATTCTGTCGAGCGCATCCGTGAGGGTATCCCCCGAAAAATCCAGGCTGTAGGCCGGGGCTGCCTGCTGCGCGGAAACGCCGGTTACGGGCAGGGAGCACATCAGCCCTATAAAAAACAAACAAAGCACCCGCTTGCAGGCGGGTACTCCGGAGTTTGTTAGGGGAAATAAAAAGCGGGAAAGGTGCTGCAACATACCGGTTTCCTGTTTAGAAAGTCAGGTTTGGGGTACTGCGGAAAGGCAGGATGAATCAGATCAGCGGTGGATCCGGAAGCCGTTGGCTGTGCGGGAATATTCGAGACCTTTTACGGTGCAGATTTCAGCAAGAATGGTTTCCAGATCGGGCTCGGTATAGAAAATGCTGAGCCGGGCTTCGGCAATATCGCCTGCGTTCACCTCAATTGCGACATTAAATTTGCGCGCAAGTTCATCAAAAATAACGGAAAGAGGCTGCATCGAGAAAGCGAGCTGATTGCTTTTCCAGGCGAGGGCCTGTGTGGCCTGCACCTGTGAGGGCTCCGCGGGGATGCTGCTGAGATCGCTGAGGATACTGCTTTGCCCTGCTGTGAGGGTTACAGCTGCTTCCGGATTTTGGCTTCGGAAAAAATCTACCCGGCCTGAGGTTACGCTAAGGGTTGTAACGCGGTCGGGGTCGGTGCTCCATGAGCGCAGGTTGAAGGAAGTACCCAAAACCTCCACCACATTATCGTTGGCTCTGATCCGGAAAGGAGTATCTCCCGGTACGACCTCGAAGTAGCCTTCGCCGTTGAGCCTCAGGCTGCGGTTGGTGCGGCCGAAAAGCCGGTTGTACCCCACTTCCGAGCCGCTGTTGAGCGTGAGGCTGCTGCCGTCGGGCAGGGTGAGGGCCAGGGTTTCACCGGCCGGCACCTGCTTCCAGCTGATGTGCGACATCCAGCCGAAACCCAGCGCAAAAAAAGCGAGCGAAGCCGCGAGGAGCATAGAAATGCGCGGCAGGTCAAGCCCTCTTTTCTTTTTGGGCAGCACGATTACGGGAATCTCTTTTCTGGGGCGGTCGGCTTCCGCAATGCGGCTGTGCACCCGGCTCAGCGCCTGCTCCATCGAGGCATCAGAAACGTTCTGCCCGCTAAGCCTGCGGTGTGCCGCTTCTGTACCATTCCAGATGGCAAGCATCTCTTCGCGCGTTTTGCGGTCAAGCCTGTTCAGGTGCTGCTTTACGGAGGGCTCGGTTTTTTTCATGTTGTGTTCTGATTTTACCATGGGGGTACTACTTGAATTTTTGTTCGTGCTGCTC
This sequence comes from Cyclonatronum sp., assembly GCF_022565315.1. Classification (NCBI taxonomy): domain Bacteria; kingdom Pseudomonadati; phylum Balneolota; class Balneolia; order Balneolales; family Cyclonatronaceae; genus Cyclonatronum; species Cyclonatronum sp. The sequence goes on from NZ_JAIUMX010000067.1 coordinate 4,171, forward strand.
GTGCATGCGCTGAAGATTGCGAAGGGCATCAACAATGTGATTGTTAACGGTGCGCGGCGAAACTTTCATTACAGCTGCAATTTCATGATGATCGAGGCCTTCAAAACGGCTGAGTTCAAAGGCTTCCCGCTGCCGGTCTGACAGCTGAGAAACCCAGTGGTAAAGCAGCTGCATTCTCTCGTAGATGCTTTCTGAATGTTCTTCTGAGAAAGCATCATTCCAGCTAACACTTGTTTCGTTGATTTCAGAGGGCTGCATCTCACTCATTTCATTCCCGGTTTCCATCCGGGCGTTGTCGCGAATGTGGTTCAGACTCAGATTTCTTGCAGTTGTGTAGATGTAAGCCCGTGCCGACGCTACACCGCTCAGCTTGGTCCGGTTTTGCCAAAGCTTCACAAAGGCATCCTGTACGATGTCGGATGCCGTTGACTGATCGCTTACATACCGGCAGCTGAACATCACCAGAGGCTTAAAAAAAGCCCGGAACAGCCGGTCAAATGCATTTTGATCCGATTTGGAAATCAGTTCAAACAGCTCACTCGTCTGCTCATTGGTGAGGGTTTCCATTCAGTTAAGGCGAATTTAGATTGAAAGGTTTCAGTTATGACACAGGCTTCAGCCGATATACCTATTACCGGCCCGTAAATTCCTGATGATACGGGAGCAGTATGTTTTCGGGGGATGTGCTTCCGTGCAAAATGCTAAGTATTTGCCCCGCAATGGTTAGTCGAGCCCGTCCATGGTGAATTTCTTGAGGAGCACCGTTCTGAGCGGGGGAAGCAGCATCAGACTGACCGCAATTTTTTTTAAAAAGCTGATTTTAGGGGAGAAGGAGCGGCCCATCCGCAGGTTGAAGGCGGCTCTTTCAGCGGCGGTGTATGCGGCGTTGCGGCGGCGGTATTCGTAGCTGTTGAGCAGGCGGGGCAGAGGTTTTTCGGGGCGGAGCACATCGGGCAGCAGACCAGCGAGCAGCTGCGCGTCGAACCAGCCGAGGTTCATGCCCTGTCCGCCAATCGGGCTCACCACGTGGGCGGCATCCCCCGCGAGAATTACCCGGCCTTTCACGAAGCTCTCGGCCATAAGCCGCTGCACACCGAAACTACTGAGCATGCTGTTGGTGTCCGGCTCGGGTGCGGTGCCGGTGCGCTCCCGGGCAAGGCCGGCAATGAGCTGTGCATCGGGCGAAGAAACGGGCTCTGTGGTCTTAATCACCCAGCGCCGCAGGTTTTGGCCGTGCGGGAAAGATTCGACCAGTCCGTCGCGGCACAGGTACACCCGCGCCTCTTCGCGGGTGCCAAGATTGTCTTCGAAATCGCCCATGATGTAGGTGTCCGGATAGGAGCCGCCGAGAAATTCGATTCCGGCCTGTTCACGCACGCGGCTGTTCTTGCCGTCGCAGCCGATCAGGTAGCGGCAGCGGATTTCCTGTCCGTCAGTGAGCGTCACCTTCAGTCTGTCTTTTTCTTTGGTGAGGCTTTCGAAGCCGGTGCCGCGGTACAGCTGACCAGGTGCAATCTCGAGCAGGCGCTTCTCGAGAATCTCCTCGGTGATTTGCTGTGACAGCGTGAGGATGAACGGAAAAGCACCCGTTAGCCCGGAAAAGGAGATGGTGCCGAGGTCGCTGTGATCCACAAAGGCGCGGCCCGTTGTGATGCGGTTGCCCGCTTTGAGAAAAGCATCGGAGAGGCCGCACTCCTTAAAAAGCTGAAGGGAGGGCGGATGGATGCCGATCGAGCGGGAGTGCTGCGAAACCTGCGTTCGGGGCTCCACCATCACGAACGGGATTTTCTTTTCAGCAAGGAGGATGCCGAGCAGCAGCCCTGTAGGGCCGGCACCTGCAATGAGGATGTCGGTTTCAGCGGGGAGCGTGCCCTTCGGTTCAGTAGCCATCACCCTGTGCCCCTCACGGATTTATGTGGGTGATGAGCAGCCGGAACGGGATGGTGGCTTCAACCCGGTAGCCTTCCGGCAGCAGCTCCTGAAGCTCGCCTACCGTGTAGCTTCGCCTGATAGAGGTGAGGCCGTCGTAGCGGATGAAGGAGTCCCGGAAGGAAAAAAGGGTAAGGCAGTTGAACAAAAACCACGCTATATCGCTGCGGCTGAGGTCGCTGAACAACACCATTTCGTTGGCCAGCTTTTTAGCGTTCGCCAGCAGGGAAATTACGTCTTCCGGATCAAGATGGTGCACAAGGTGGTTTGAGATTACAAAATCGAAGGTTTGCCCTTCTTTGAGGAGTTCATCCTCTGAAGCACACTGAAACGAAATGCCGGTGTTACGGAAGGTGGTATTGACGTAGTACAGCGCTCTCGGGTCGGTATCAATGGCTGTTATTTGCAGTTTAATACCGTATTTGAACGCCAGTTCACGCATGTGCAACGGAATATCGCCGCCGCCAAAACCGATGTCGAGCAGGGTATAGACCTTGTTTTCATCGGTACATCGTGGCGCGATATATCGGTGAAACAGCAGCTCCCAGCCGGAAAGCATCCGGTTGATGTGCGTGAAGTGCCGGTAGGTGTTGTTGAGCAGTACCGGGTTGCAGTCGGCTGAGTCCATCAGCTCTGCGGTCTGAACATCACGGTTTCTGAGGAAGAGCGGCATCGGTTGAAGCGGAAATTTCGGCTGCAGGTTCGGGTTGATTGAGCGGAGTGAACAGGCCGGTCTCGACCGTGAGGCCGGGGCCAAATGCCATGCTGATAACCGGTTTGTTCAGGGCCGGAAAATCGTAAAGCAGGGATTTAAGCACAAATAAAATCGTGGCGCTGCTCATGTTGCCGTACTCGCTGAGTACCTGCCGCGAGGGCCCGAGCTGTTCGGGTTCGAGCGACAGGCTCTGCGCGATTTTATCGAGAATGGCCCGGCCGCCGGGATGGATGGCCCAGTAGCCAAATTGGTCCGCCTCGGTTTTATCTCCCAGAATCGGCGCAAGAAGCGAACCGATGTTGGACTGAATGATATCCGGGATGTAAGTTGAGAGCACCATGTCGAAGCCGTTGTCGCCTATGGTCCAGGCCATGTCCTGCTCGCCCTGCGGGGTGAGGGCCGTGAACATGCCGTCCATGCGGAGGGCCGGTTTGCCGGCAGCGGGCTCGCGACGGCTTACGATAGCGGCCCCGGCGCCATCCCCGAAAACGGCCGCTGAAAGCAGGGCGTCGGTGTCGGTTTTGGGCTGCAGGTGAAGGGTGCACAGCTCGAGGCACACGATCAGCACAACGGCATCGGGGTCCTCAGCGGTGATGGTTTCGGCCAGCTTGAGGGCGGGGAAGGCAGCATAGCATCCCATAAAACCGATGTGGTAGCGCCGCGTTGAAGGCGGCAGGCCTAGCCCCCGCACGATGAAATATTCCGGACCCGGCGCAAAGAAGCCGGTACAGGATGCGGTAACTACGTGCGTGATGTCGCTAGTCTCAAAATCGGAGGCTTCCACTGTTTTCCGGGCCAGCCTCACGAACAACTCTTTGGCTTCGCGGGTGTAGCGGTCGTTTCGGGCAGCGGTGCCGGGGTTCAGGAAGGTTTGGGTTTCGGCATCAAAAAAATCACCGCTTTCCCCCGAAGCAAATTCGGTGATAACACTGTGCCGCTTGTCAATGCCTGAGAGCGCGTACACCCGGTGCAAAATCCGCTTTACGGCATCGCGGTCTGCGACGTGCTGTTTCATAAACTCGCGGGCAAATTCCTGGGTGTAGGAATTTGCGGGCACATCGGTTTCAATCTGATGGATGTAGGCTGGCATAAAAAATGGGTGAGATAAGTCTTGATGAAGCGTAACAAGACAAACGAGCAGTCTGCCTTACCCGTTCAGCTTCAGCCGGCTTCGGCCTGCGCCAGAAGTTCGCGGCGGCTGCGGTTGCGCGTAAGGTAGCGGAACCGGAGGTTGTGCAGCACGGCTGCAGTGGTGAGGCCGAGAATGAGACCGGCCCACAGCCCTTTGGGCCCGTAACCCAGATGAATGCCGAGGAAGTAGCCCGAGCTGAAGCCGATAATCCAGTAGGCGATGAGATTCACAATCATCGGAATTTTGGTGTCTTTCAGCCCGCGCAGGGCAGCTGAGCCGCTAACCTGAAGCCCGTCTGAAATCTGGAAGACAGCGGCCATAAACAGCAGCTGTATGGCAAGGGGCGTAAGTTCGGCATCGTCGGTATAGATGCTGATCAGCAGTTCGGGGAACAGGAAGAAAAGGGCGGCGGTACAGCACATCATTGCTGTAGCCATGCCAATGCCAACGTAGCCGGAAAAGGTAGCGTTGCTGAGCGAGCCGCGCCCCAGGTTCTGACCCACCCGTATGGTGATGGCGCTTGAGAGTCCGAAAGCCATCATGAAGGTGATAGAAGCCAGGTTCAGGGCAATCTGATGCGCCGCTACCGCCGTTGTGCCGAGCATGCCCATCAGCAGGGCAACGACGGCAAACATGCTTACTTCCATCGTAAGGGTAATGCCGATGGGGAAGCCCAGCCAGAGGAGCTCTTTCATGTAAACGGGGTCGGGCAGGCGGATGTCATCAAAAATGCCGAACGATGCGTAGTCTTTGCGCAGCCAGGTGTAGCCCAGCATCGAGAAGCACATCACCCACATCACAATCATGGTAGCCCAGCCGGTGCCGATGGCGCCCAGCGCGGGAAAGCCGAATTTGCCAAACATCAAAGTGTAGTTGCCCAGAATGTTGAAAAACAGGCCCACTACGCCGATGTACATGGCGGGGCGCGTAACGGAAACGGCTTCGTTGAAATGCTTCAGGGCCAGAAAAGAGAAAAAGCCGGGAATGCCCCAGGCGGCGGCTTTCAGGTAGCCGTCAGCAAGATGAGCGACCTCCGGATCGAGGTTCAGCAGCGCGAGTACCGGATAGGCATTGCGCAGCAGCAAAATGGTGGGGATGGCCATCAGCACGGCAAGCCAGAGCGACTGCCGCACGCTTTTGCCGATTTTGCCGGTTTCTCCGGCGCCGAAATGCTGGGCTACGATGGGGGTAACTGCCATCAGAATGCCGACCCCCAGCATGAAAACCGGCGTGAGTATGCTCGAACCAATGGCTACGGCAGCCAGATCGTTGGTGCTCAGGTTGCCGGCCATAACGGTATCCACAAACGACATGGACATCTGCAGCAGGTTGGCGATAATCAGCGGGTAGCCGAGCCGGAAGATATTTTTGGCTTCAGCGGCAATGCGGCCGGACAGGGGAGCGGGTTCTTGCGTTTCGTGACGGTTCAAAAGGGATTTTCAGAATTCGGTTTAGGGCCGGTTTTCGGGGTCGGCAAATATACGGCTTTTTGGGCTATCCCTTTTCGGCGTAAACCGGAAAGCGCAGCTCAAAAGTAGTGCCGCTGTTTTCTCCGGAACTCACCCCGATGCTTCCGTCGTGCGCATCCATAATTTTTTTGCAGATGGCCAGGCCAAGGCCGGTGCCGCTCGTTTTGGTCGAAAAGTTGGGTGCGAAAATGCTGTCGAGCAGTTCCGGCGGCATGCCCGCTCCGGTATCAGTGATTAGAACCTGATGTGCGCCCGACTGCTGATTCACCCCAATACTCACCATGCCCCCCTGCGGCATGGCTTCGATAGCGTTTTTGATGAGGTTGATGAAAACGCGTTTGATTTCATCACTCGAGCCAAACACCCATGAGGGCTCGGGGCTTGCCGAAAAGCGGAATTCGATCTGCTGATGCTGCTCAAACAGGGCAAGGGTTTCGGTGATGAGTACGTTCAGGTCCCGTTTATCCTGCTTGCCGGTTAGCGGCTTGGCAAAAGCAGAAAAGTCGCCGGCGATGCGGTTCAGCGACTCAATCTGATTTACCAGCATGGCGGTCAGTTTTTCGATGGCCGGGCGGAGCTCTTCCATCGGCCGCTCACCCATGGCCATTTGCCGCTGCAGGTGCTGAATGCTGAGCTTCATGGGCGTGAGCGGGTTTTTGATTTCGTGGGCAATTTGCCGCGCCATTTCGCTCCAAGCGGCGTCGCGCTCGGCCTCGGCCAGCTCGGCCCGCACGTTCCGCAGGTCGAGCACCATTTCGTTGTAGGCACGGGCCAGTTCCCCGATCTCGTCATCCGAACTCACGGGGATGGTTGTATCGAGGTCGCCGGCGGAGATGCGCTTCAGCCCGCTTTCGAACTCGGCCAGCGGCTGCGTTAGCTTGCGCGAAACCCCCCACGCAATACCGGTGAAAAACATGAAAATGATGATGTAGAAGGCAATGAGGTAGGTCGTGGTCTGAAGAAATTCCTGCTCGTAAATCGCGGAGCGGGTGTAAGCGGGGATGCCGATTACGCTTTGGACCTCACCGTTTTCGAAAAAGGCCCGGAAGCCCATCAGCACTGAAAGCTCACCGATACTGAAGGGTTGGAAAACGGTAGTCTGATGGTTGCTGAAAATATTGGTGTATGACTCGAATGGCATGAAGTCGGGGATGAGCTGCAGCCTGAAAATTTCCGGAGCGGTGGTTTGGGAGAGGCGTCCGTTTTCGAACAGCATGATGTCCACCTCTTCGAGCTGAATGGCGTCGCTTCGGCTCATGCCACCCGTGCGCTGGTTTATAAGACGGGTTTCGACCGCACTGAGGTTCCGGTAGAGCTCCTGTTCGGCGATGCGTACGTTCTGCAAGCCCACGATGTACTCTGTAACGAAAGCCAGGGCGATCATAAACAGGAGGGTAGCGATCAGGTAGCTGTCGAGGATGCGATCCTGAAAGCGGCGGGAGAAAAACCTGCCGCTCCAGGGCAGGCCGGGTTTTTGGAAGAGGGAGCGGATTTGCCAGAGCAGCAGGCTCACGATAAGCAAGGCTACAAAAAACCTGAAACCCGAAAAGATGTAGTTAAGAAAAGTGACGTCCCGTACGGTTACCATTACGGTGGTTTGCTCGTCTATGCCGTAAATCAGCTTCCTGTAAGCAGCCCGATCCGTTAGGCGGCGCTTAATCAGCTGCTGACCTGTGGCTGGTGTAAGTGCATCTGTAAGAAGGTGCCTTTCGGCAAGCAGGGGGGTTCGGAGAGCGGAAGTGGTGCGGGTCCGGCGGCCGTCAACATATTCAGTTACTACAAAACGATTCCAGCTTTCGCGGTCGCGTTCGTGAAAGGCGAGGGCGTCATTCACCGGGCGGCCAAAGCTGTTGCCTTCCACAAGCACGAAGGTAACGAGCCATGATGGCTGTGTCGGGAAATCAGAGGGGATGGACTGAAGCCCTTTTATAAAAATGGGGAAGCCCCGGAAGCGGTCATCGGCTTCGATAATTGGCAGCCGCGCAAAAGGCCGCTGCAGCGAATGCCGGATAAAGCTGCGCACTTCGTCATGAAAGGAGGAGGAGAAGCGGTCCATGAAGGAGGGCTGCGAGCCGTAATCGGCGATGATATTGAGCCGGCCGTCGAGCAGGAAAGCCATAATAGTGTAAGACCCCCACTCCGGCTGAATCTGACGGCTCACCTGCTGCCGGAACTGCGCAACGGCCTGTACAGGAAAAGCGGGACTTGCTTCAAGGCTCTGAACCTGCGTAATTACGCCGTCCTCCAGTAGTTTGCGGATCAGTTCACGACTGATCTGCTCTGCTTCTTCGGTATCGGTAGTGGCGTAATTCACAGCCATCCTAAGCATGGTTTCGTTCTCTTTCTGAATAGAAGCATCGAAATACAGCGGCAGCAGGATGAGTGTGACCAGGAAAATAAGGAGCGTAACTGCCCGTGGGCCGGGTATGCTTAGCGGGGAGAGGTGCTGCATCCACGTAAGGCCGGAAATGAAGATGATCGCAAGAAGGATCAGCAGGTATTTAACCCAAAAGATGACCGGAAGACTTTCTGCAGCGCTACCGGTAAAGGCAAAACAAGCGGATCCGGCCACGGCAGCCATCACCCAAAGCACATACAAAACAAGTTTTGGGAAATGACGCATTCCAAAGCGCGTAAGTTGAAACAGCAGATAAACCGCAGTTCCGGTAAGGGCAAGGCTCGAAAAATAGACGATCCATGTAGGCAGTGCGGGAAATACACGCAAATCGGTAACACCGGTTTGGGTGATGAGAATCACCTCATAAACCCGGTTGAGCGACCATGCACTGCCAAAAAAAGCCGAAGCAGCAATAAACGTGAAAACCGGATAAGACCATTTTTGAGCGATACCTTCCTGTTTCAGACGCAAAAGCTGGATTACCAGCAGCAGTGCTGCAGCAGAAATAAAAAGGCTGTCGAACAACAGCTGAAGCTGTGTTGTAAGATCGAACCCGCTCACATCTCTGAGTAAACGCGGGAAGGGCAGGTTAAGACCGCTTAGCAAGCCCCATATGGCAAGGGTAGCGGCGGCCCCCAAACCGGGTGATATAATGCCGGCGGGCTGCCTTACAGTTATCCAAAGCAGCACTCCCCACCAAATGAGAAAGCCGAGCAGACTGATTACCAGCCAGCGAAACTGTGCCATGCTTCGTTCCCAATCCCGAACGATGGCCGGAAAATCAGCAGTGCTGACAGTAACAAAACCTACTGAATCAACGCTTGCTGTATTAAGTGCACGCATTCGGGCAGTAACCGGCCCGGTGTTGAGGTCGAAAAAACGATAGTGAACGGGGAAGGCCTGCTCTTGTGCCCAGCTTTGGGTGAGGTCGTACTGCCGGGTAAGCAACTGTGGTGATGCGCCGGTGCGGCGTATCAGCCGTGTAGTTACGATATCGTAGCGGGTGCCGTCTTCTGTAAAAAAAGTGAGCTGGTTTACGAAATAAACTACAAAGCCGCTCTGTACTACATCTGTGAAAACTTCGCCTGCATCGAGCGAGGGCAGATAGGTGATGGGGTTGCCTGACCAGGTAAACAGGTTTCGGTTCCGAAACACAGAGATGCCGCGAAAACCGGATTCGCTGCTTATGCGGTTATAAATGCGAAGCGGATCAGGCTGCACATCAATAGTGAGCAGGGGCAGGATGACTGCCTTCACACGACGGGTGTCGGAAACCAACAGCGCCTCGGCTTCTCTGAAAGTATTAACAGCGCCGTCGAGAGCCTGAACGGCGAGTTGTTCGCGCAGTTCAGGTTCAGGCTGACCAAAATAAAAATTCGCTTCTCCGGTAATCCATCCAAAAAGCAGCAGTACTGCCAGCAATAAAAACAGCCGTAACTGATTCGGATAGGGCTGTTTAGGGAGGGTTGTTGGCATGAGCAGCTGCAATCGGGCTGGAAAGAAATCAGCAGGAAAAGTTAAACCACAAAGTGACAGGGGTAATCAGCTCCGCAAAGCGTCTTTGCAATGGCCCCGGCGGCTAACATACCCATTTTAAGCCGTGTCGGTTTGGTTGCGCTCGTAATATGCGGAACAAGCACTGCATTAGGCGCAGACAGCAGCATATCCTGAACTTCCGGCTCGAATTCAAAAACGTCGATTCCGGCGCCTGCTATGCGCCGGTCGTGTAGTGCCATTGCAAGAGCGATTTCCTCAACAACAGGGCCTCTGCTGGCATTGATGAGGTAGGCATCAGGTTTCATGGAGTCCAGAAACTGCTGATTCACCAAATGGCGGGTTTTGTCGGTGAGCGGGCAGTGCAGGGAAACGACATCGGCACGGGAGGCAATCTGAAGCGGATCTTCGAACCAGCGGGCACCGAGCAGGGTTTCGGTTTCCCTGTCGAGGCGCTTCGGATTGCTGTAAATAATGTTCATATCGAAAGCCCGGAGGCGTTTCGCAACAGCCTGCCCGATACGCCCCATCCCGATAATTCCAGCGGTAGCGCCGCTAAGTTCAAGGCCCAGAAAACCGGTAGGGTTCCATCCGTCGAACAGCCCATTGCGCAGGAACCGTTCAGACTCGGGGATGCGCCTTACAACAGAAAGTAAAAGGGCAATTGTGCCGTCTGCTGTTGTTTCGGTGAGTACATCAGGGGTATTGGCAACCCTTATGTTGTGCCTTTGGCAGGCGCCAATATCGATATTGTTGTAGCCTACCGCATAGTTCGCAACTACTTTCAGCACGGTAGCGTTGCTCAGCACGGTTTCGTTCACAGGGTTTGAGAGCATGCATAATAAGCCGTCATAGCAATAAATTGCATCCCTAAGCGAAAGAGCGTCATTGAACTGCCCGCGCCTGCCCACATGCAACTCAAAGTATTGTTTCAGAAGCTCATGAACTTCCCGAAAAACGGGCTCTGTAAGGAGTACTTTAGGTTTTCGGGCCATAAGCTTTAGTATATTAGTAGTTTAAGTAAATACCGGCATCACAGTTAATCTTCAAATGATCTGACGGGTGCATCCCCCCACATCTTTTCAAGGCCATAAAAATCACGCATATCGTGCTTAAAAATGTGAACAACTACGTTAACAAAATCCAGAACGACCCATCTGCGGGTTTCAAGGCCTTCACGCCGCCATGGTTTATCATCCCTTTCAATACGGACTTTTTCGGAAACTTCGTCTGCCAGTGATTTCACGTGAACATCAGAAAGGCCGTTACATATAACAAAGTAATCGGCAAGAGATGTAATCCCTCTGAGATCCATAATGGAGATTTTTTCGGCTTTTTTTGCTGATAGTGAAGCTGCTATAAACTCAGCAAGTGATTCTGAGTCTTCGTGCTTAAAAGCAGCCTGAGTAGATTTTTCGGTCAAAATAGGCAGGGTTGGTTGGTAAAAAATTAATGGTTGATGCGCAGAAGCTGTTCGTAATCTGCGCCGATTACAACAGTTGCATCAAGGTAAAAGTAAGGAGATGTTTCAGATAGGATGTTTTTGGGGTCGATACCGAGTGCGAGTGCAACACGCCTGGCATTTTTGAGATTGCCGTTACGATCTATAACCACACTCTCAGCCAAATCAAAAGTTTCAAAATTACCGGACTGTACAACATCGAATCCGAGTTCTCGCAGCTGATTGGTAAAACCGGCAGCTACCCCCTGTACCCCGCAGCCATTCAGCACTTCAACCTGAATAACATTGCTCAGCAGATGTGACTGTAATTCCGTTCGTTCAGTAAATACTCTGGGATAGACAACTCTGGCGGACAGCGCAATCAGCAAAATTAAAAGGATAACAGAAGCCGCACCGATACCTGCATTTAAAAAAAGAGATGATTTCAGAAGGTCTCTCATGAAACAACAATAAAGACAGCGTGCATACCCTTAGAAGCCGAACATATCGTTGTGGCGGTGCCGGTTTGAAGATCCGTACCGGCTAAACGGGTTTCTGTGGTAATCGAAGGGGTTATAAACCCCTGCAGGAATCTGCCGGAACTGAAAAGAGAGATGTGTGCGCTCGTTAAAGGAATAATTAAGCTCTGCATTGCGGATGAAAAACTGAGGCCCCTGATTTTCACCCATGAAATTATTTCCAAAAGGAGAATGAGCGATGGAGAGATCAACCCGGCCCGTCAGATTTTCATTAAAAAGGAAATGCATGGTATTCGTGTAGAAATTCTGGTTATATGCATTCCCGCCAAAGGAGCCGATATTCATTTCATAGCTGTGGTTCATCTGGAATCCGGCAAGGCCAAACATATTGTTACTTGAAGCTATGGGACCTGTAACAGAGCCAGTATATTCAGATGGCGGAATGGCATGATCTCTGAACTGCCCGAAGGCTGAGCTGCTGAGAAGAAATAAAATCAGAACTGAAGTAATAATTGAAAAACGCATAATTTTGAACGATTAACCGGGGTGTGTCAGAGTTTTGAGTTCAGTACTCAACGTATGAAATAAATTAGAATTATACCATAAAAACAAGGTAAATATAAAGCATGCGGGCTCAGAGCCGGCAGCTACCCGAAGACGATTTAAACCTCTGAATTATCCGGATGCCGATCCGCAGAAAGCCAAAAAAACTCTGAAATCATAAATTTGTCTCAGGCTTAATCTTGAATTATATTTCAAAATTAACTTAGAAAAGAATTTTGTTTCGGTTAAACCTTTTGTTGAGACTTAGCTCAATATTCGCAAATGCAATATAATTAAGAGTATGGGCGGTTGTCATTTTTTTGGGGAAACCCTTTTGATGGCGTTTTAATATCGGTTTAAACACAAAGTGCATGCATAATTAATTTTTAAAAGCCAATGAAGCTCACTGATTTTAAGTTTGATACAGAGGGACTGAACATCCCTGAATTTGGAGCTGAGCCGAGAGATTCAGCAAAACTCATGGTCATTGACCGAAACAAAAAGACGATAACGCATGAAGTTTTTGCTGATATCCATAAATATTTCAACAAAGGCGATTGCCTCGTTTACAACAACACCAAGGTTTTCCCGGCCAGGCTGAAAGGCCGCAAAGAGAAGACAGATGCATACATAGAAGTATTTCTTCTCAGGGAACTTCAGCCGGAAAATATGCTTTGGGATGTGCTTGTTGAGCCTGCAAGAAAAATCCGTATAGGCAACAAACTATACTTCGGTGATGAACTGGTAGCCGAAGTTGTGGATAATACCACATCAAGGGGGCGGACCATCCGCTTTTTGTACGACGGTCCTAACGAAGAGCTTTACGAAAAGCTCGATGCTGTCGGAGAGATGCCAATGCCACCCTACATCAGCAGAGAGCCGGTAGCGAATGACAAACACCGCTATCAGACTATCTTTGCCAAAGAACGCGGCGCTGTTGCAGCGCCAACCGCAACCATGCACTTTACCCCCGAATTAGTAGATAAGCTCACCCAAAAAGGTGTGCTCATGGCTCCTGTTACCCTGCACATTGGTTGGGGAACATTTCGTGCGGTTGAGGTTGAAGACCTGACCAAGCACCGCATGGACTCAGAGTATTTCTTTATTTCCGAGGAAACCTCTGAGCTGATAAATCAGGTGCGGCTAAGCAAAACAAACAAGGTTGTAGCCGGTGGTACAACTGCTGTAAGGGCCATAGAAAGCAGTATTACAGCCAGCGGTTTACTCAAACCGGCCGTAGGCTGGACCGACAAATTCATCTACCCCCCTTATGATTTTAAACTCACAGAAGGGCTGATTACGAATTTCCATCAGCCGGAAAGCACGCTGCTCATGCTTGCAGCTGCATTTTGTGATTTCGATTTTTTGATGCATGCCTACGACGAAGCACGTAAAAACGACTACCGCTTCCTCTCTTTCGGCGATGCAATGCTCATTATTTAGGGGAATAGTGCAAAATTTGAAGCTGGCAGTCATATTGCCGGCAGCGGGACTGGGCACACGCCTTGGCTACCCGGTGCCTAAAGCCTACATCAGGATGGGCTCTAAAACCATTATGGAGCACACCCTGGAAAGGTTTACAGGCCTGAAACTTGTGACTCGGGTGATTGTCGCTGTTTCAAGTGAGATGATGCCGGAAGCTAAAAAGCTCGTCTCTTCCCTGAACTCTTCAAAAGTGCAGCTTGTTGAGGGCGGCTCAGAGCGTCTCTATTCAATAAATAATGCATTAAACCTGATTGTCGAAGAAGAACTTACAGCCGTTCACGACATTGTACGACCTTTTGTGAGTAAAGAGGATATACTTAAAGTGACCCGTGCAGCAGCAGCGCACCGTGCTGCAATTCTCGTAACACCCTCTGACTATACCCTCAAGAGGCTTAAAGGAAGCATGGAAATTGTTCGCACTGAAAACCGTGCCGACATCTGGCAGGCACAGACACCTCAGGTTTTCGAAACAAAACTACTTAAACAGGCCTATAGACATGCTCTTGAAAACAATATTTTTGGTACCGACGATGCATCCCTTGTAGAGCTTACAGGTATACCTGTGATGGCTGTAGAAGGAGAGCGAACCAATATTAAAATTACCCGCAAAGAAGATCTTGAAATTGCTACATACATTATGAAAGGGAGTGAAAAACCGTTCCGAATCGGATATGGCTACGATACGCACCGCCTGAAAGTAGGGCGCGACCTCATTCTTGGTGGTGTTACCCTGCCTTTTGAAAAAGGGCTTGAGGGGCATTCAGATGCCGATGTATTGATTCATGCCATAATTGATGCGATGTTCGGAGCACTCGCTATGGGTGATATCGGCAGTCACTTTCCTGATACCGATCCGGCCTTCAAAGGAGCAGACAGTCGTGTGCTGCTGCGGGAGGCTTACAGGCTAATTTCCGAAAAGGGATATGTAATCGGAAATGTAGATGCAACCATTGTAGCAGAAAGACCCAAAATGCGGTCATACATTGATTTGATGCGTGAAAATATCGCACAGGACCTGGGGACTGAAGCCGGAAACATTTCTGTTAAAGCTACAACTTCCGAAAAAATCGGTTTTGTTGGCCGGGAAGAAGGCATGAGTGCGAGCAGCGTTGTACTCCTTTATAAATCAACCAATTAGTACTGTACGATACTAACTTAATGGAGCAGCATGTATTAGACATAGTAGAATGGATTCGGCTGCAACCAGTACTGGGTATCTATGTAATTTTGGCAATTATTGCCTATCTCGAAAATGTCGTACCCCCTATTCCGGGTGATATTCTGATTGTTTTTGGCGGCTATCTGGCATCGGAGCAGATAATCGGGTTCTGGTGGGTCGTTTATCTAACAACAGCCGGATCTGTGCTGGGCTTCATGACAATGTACTATTTCGGATACGCTGTAGGAGATGAAATCCGGACACAGCGAAACCGTTTTTGGTTCCTGAAATTTTTTGACGCTGAATATCTCGATAAGGCCGAGAGATGGATGTACCGCTGGGGCCAGGGAGTTGTGCTTAGTAACAGGTTTTTAGCCGGGGCGAGATCAATAATCAGCATTATGGCGGGAGTTACACGGCTAAATCCCAGAAATACAGCACTTTACGCAACAATTGGAGCCCTTGCTTGGAATTTTATACTCATTGGTGCCGGTTGGCTGATAGGGGATAATTGGCCGGTAATCAAAAACTATCTTAACCTGTATGGGAGTATAATTGCCGGTGTAATCGCGATATACGTGCTGTATTTAGGAGTTCGTTATATACTCGAAAAGCGAAGCGTGAAAAACACGCAGAAAAAAAGTTGACAATTATGCGAATGTTATCTAAATTTGCAGTCTTCAACAAAATAAAGGCTGGCGTAGCTCAGGGGTAGAGCAGCGGTTTTGTAAACCGCCGGTCGTAGGTTCAAATCCTATCGCCAGCTCTGTTCTTAAATTTACTGACACGCATACGGGGAGATACCAAAGTGGCCAACTGGGGCAGACTGTAAATCTGTTGTCTTTCGACTTCGCAGGTTCGAATCCTGCTCTCCCCACTCATGCAACGCGGGAGTAACTCAACTGGTAGAGTGTCAGCCTTCCAAGCTGAATGTTGCGGGTTCGAGCCCCGTCTCCCGCTCATATCTCAATCAAGCCGCTATAGCTCAGGGGTAGAGCACTTCCATGGTAAGGAAGGGGTCCTCGGTTCAATTCCGAGTAGCGGCTCTTTTAGTGTCAGTAAGAATCTTAATTTATAATCTTTACTCAATTCACAAACCGGGATTAAGCTGATGGCAAAAGAAACATTTTCACGCGATAAGACACACGTCAACATTGGTACAATCGGCCACGTTGACCACGGTAAGACGACTCTTACGGCAGCCATCACCAAGGTGATGTCAGCTACCTACGGCGGTC
>NZ_JAIUMX010000068.1:0-19562 GCF_022565315.1 Cyclonatronum sp.
ATGATGGGCACGCCTGTGTTGCCGCCGGCCGCTACAAAGAAACCAAAACTCAGCTGATTGTTGATGTTGGAAAATTTGCCCGCTACAATCGTACTCACCTGATTGTTGCCAATTTTGAACTGTCCGGTACCGGCGGCTCTTATCAGAACCCCGCCTCCCTCCTGCGCATACTGAAAATCGGCCGTCATGGTGAAGATTTCACTCAGGGCTATCTCAACCCCCTCTACCGAAAGGGAAATATCAGAGCCGGCACGGTAGAAATAGAAGGCCTGCGCCGTTCCGGTAAAGTCGCTCTGATTTCCGCCCACCGATACGTTAATGGCGGTGTCGCCGTCTTCATTAATCGGATCCATACCCTCAACCGTGAACGGACAGGGGCCGAAACAGACCACCTCTGTTACCCCGGTTACCAGCCGCGTTTCTACGGTTGGCTCCGCCATCTGCCCCGCCATACTGCGCAGTTCTTCAGGGTCGCGCTCGGCCGTTTCCGTTATTTCAAGGGTGAAGCCGCCGGCATCCGCATGCCGGAAGAAAGAGCCTATTTCCAGCTCCAGGGCGTTGATCACGGAAATCGAGGCCGGCCCGCTGATGCGCCCGAAATCGCGAACGCCCGGCCGCCCGATTTTGATGTCTTCCAGACCGATATCTCCCTCTACCCCGCTGAGCACCAAGCCGGCACGCCCGCCAAGTGCAATGCTGAACTCACCGGGGTTTTCGCTTGTAGTCGTTATGCCCGCTTCTATATCGAGGCGGAAAAAGCTCATATCAAACGAAAAGCCCACATTACCCGTAACGTTGTAGGAAATATCAATTTCATTGTTGATGCGGCTTACGCCAATGCCGTCTTCATCTTCATTTCCAAAGAAAATGACCGGCTTCATTGCGTTGGTTTCCCGGTCTAACACCGAAACAAATGCACTGGCATACAGGGCCCGGTTCTGCGGATTTATGGGATCTATTACCGCCCGCACCCGCTGCAAATCGACCTGACCAAACTGCCCAAGCGTTACCTGCATGGCTTCTTCTTCAAATAAAACCAGCAGACCGCCTTCATCCACAACAACGGTTCCGTTGGCATTTCGCTGAATGCGGATACTCAGACTGCTTTCCGCTACACGATCGGCGAAGGGGTCGGGCAGCATGAAATCGAAGGTACTGCCGAGCCGCAGGATGGCATCTTCTTCATAAGTGAGCTCCAGGCCAATCAGGGTGATATATTCGCCCAGGATTTCAAGCGGATCTTCACCAAGGTCAATTTCCGGCACAGAGATCTCACCGGATGTATTAAAAACGAGCTCTTCGAAGGGAATGGCGTGGTCAAAATAGGTGAAGGTTCCCGCGCTTACAACGCCAAGCGCCTGCCCGCTCAGGAACAGCTCAGGAGATTCAAGATCAGCCGTTAAGGCGCCGTTAAACAGCTGAAGCTGCTGGAATTCCGGCACGAAAGCTTCATCAGCGAGCCCGAAATAAAGTTCAGGGTTTCCGTCTGCAAGGCCTGTGAGTCCGAAACCAAGACCGCTCAGCTGCACGCGTATTTCTTCGTTAAAAATGCTGTCGAATGAAACCTGCCCGTTCAGGGAAACCACAAAGCTATCGGCCGTGCCGGTTACAGAAAAGGGCTGATGGTTTTGCGGAATGAAGTGCGCTTCCCCCAGCCTGAGCTGTGCGGCCGTGCCTTCTGGTTCAAGTTCGTACACCCAGTTGCTTTCCAGCCAGGCGGCCCGCAGCAGCATGGGCCGGGTGCCGCCGTTGGTGCCGGGGCGCTGCAGCAGGGAGCTTTCGATTGTGCCGGTAAGCATTAGTGCGGTTTCTGTACCAAGGGCGGCTTCAATGCCGAGCAGCTGTGCGATAAAGACCGCTTCATCCTCAGAGCCGTTAACCGTGCCGGCTACGCTTCTTTGCATGAGCGGGCTTACATCGGGTTCGTAGGTGTTGCTGTTGTAGCCCGTAGCCACATAGCCGCTGCGCAGCCCCTGCGGCAGTACCTGAACCTGAAGCAGGGTTTCGGCCATGTCAGCATCACCCGTTAAAAAAAGCGGCAGCGTAACGGCAAGCCCGGCCATCAGGCGGAATTCCTCACCGGTTTCGGGCCGCAGGCTGCTGATGCGAAGCGGAAGATCGCCGTAAAGCGCGGAAACCGAAACCGACTCCGTAAGGATCAGATCCCCGCCGGTAACATTAAAAAGCGCATCAACCGTAAGCGCTGCCGATGCCTGTATTTCGAGATAATCAAGCCCGGGCAGTGTAACGGTGAGGGGGTTTCCGTCGCTGCTAATCAGCAGATTTCCGTCCTGCTGTGTGCTCATGTTTACAAGCAGCTGCCCCTGTTCATCCCGCAGCATTACCCAGCCGGTTTCTTCATCGGGGAGAAATAAACGCTCCGGGAGTTCAGCAATCGGGGCATCAGGCAGCACAAAGCCGTTAGGGGATAAATAGGCGAGGGGCTCCTCATCAGCGGCATTGCGGAAGAATGAAACCCGGCCGCTGCTTACCCCTGTGCCGCCGTAACGAAGCGCGAAATCCTCGCTGAAAGCCACAACAAGCCCGCTGTAGCTGGTGCCCTGAAAACGAATGAAACCTTCTGAGCCCGACTGCGGACGCATCCCGGCGGCATCGAGTATCAGGCCTTCGCTGCTTGTAAACCGCAGGAAGGCGCCTTCGGGCTGTGGCGTTTCCTCTGAAACGAGCCGGAAACGGATGGGGTTGAGGGACGCTTCCAGCAGCACTTCTGCACCGGCAACGGCCTGCCCTCCGGTGACCTCAAAATCGGGGAGCGAGAACTGAAGTGCTTCAAAGCTGATGTTAAAGGCCGCATCACCGGCTTGCAGCTGCCCCTCATCGGTGAGCGTGAGTCCGGCGCTGCTGAGGCTTGCGGTTTGTACGTTCAGGGTGAAAAATGCCTGCTCACGGTCCCAGCGAACAGGCAGCGGAAACGGTCCGCTAAGCGGTACGGAGCCGCCGGTGATTTTGCCGCCGTACAGATCGAGCTGAAGTTCACCGTTTCCGATCTCTTCTGAGGTATCGCCGTTTTCATCGCGCGGGAAGATGCCGGTAGCAGCGGTAAACTGCATTAGGGAGCCGCCGCCTTCATCAGCGCCAAAAAGCAGGGTTCCGGTGCCGGGCTTCGCGGCGAGCGGACCAAGCGGAAGCTGGCCGCAAAACGGAAAATCAGCGACCGTGCCGCTCAGCGACTCCTGCTGCCCGTCGAGTTCCAGCGTGAAAGCCGGTTGTTCGGCACAGGCTGCTTCATCCGTAATTTCAAAGGCTGTGAGGGTTTCGATACGGCTCTGAAGGCTAATGCGCAGCTCCTGCCCCCCGGTTTGGGCTTCGTTGTCGTTATCGTTTTCGCTGCCGCTCAGCTGACCGCTCACTTCACTTACCCGCAGCGTATTCCCCAAATGCGCGGCAGAAGCCGGAATAACGGCACCGCCGAGAGGCTGCCAGGGATCAAGCGATCCGGTCAAAATGCCTGCTGTGTACAGCACCTCGTTAAAGAGCAGGCCGTCGGGCGGGTTCAGGTTCGTTTCCTGCAGAAACGCAGGCAATTCAAGCTGAAGCCCCAGTCCCAGGCCGCTGATAGATTCGGGTGCATCTGCATGTTCCCATGCGAAAGCTACTGCTTCTGTAAACCGCACATAGTAAGGCCTCAGCCGGAAACCGTTTAATACGAAAGGTTCAAAAATGAGGCCGGGAACGGTGCTTTCATCCAGCTGCTGAGGCGGCATGTTTAGTCCGTTTTTCGTGATGCGCAGGCTCAGCAGCGGCGTTTGCAGCTCCGTGCTGCCTGCGAGCGGTACCGAAAGACCGGCCTTCGGCACAAGATGCATCATCAGCCCGGATTCCGGCGCATAGCTGAAGTTGGTGACCTGCTGAATACCGGTAAGCGAAAAGGCATACTCCCCAAAACTCAGCTGCTGTGCTTCGCTGAAAGGCTGCGGGCGAAAATCAATTTCGGTGAAGTTATCGGAAGTGATGTTAACTGTAAGCGCCCCGCTGTGCTGATAGCCTGAATCGGTGCGCAGCTGAAGGCTGCCGCGTATGCTCAAATCGCGCCTCAGTACAATGCCGTTGGCATAGCTGAACTCAGCGGTGAGGCGGTCTGCGGCGAGGCGCAGCCGTTCTTCCCAAAGCGGCAGTTCGCCCCCCTGATCGCTGATCGTAAAACTGCCGCGCAGAACGGCATCCTGCCCGAGCGAAAAACGAACCGGCTCACCGCCGGAAAGCCGGCGCCCGAGCAGTTCGGCCTCCCCTTCCAAAAACAGCTCAGGCTGTGCGGAAGGAGATTCCGGATTCGGCTCAAAAACTACACGCTCCGGAAACAGCGGAATACCGAGCGCTGTAAGGTCGGCAAACGCACTTCCCTGCGGCACTTCCGCACTGATGCGCCCGCTTACAAAAGCTGAATTGAGCTGTCCGCGGGTAATGATCAGCTCCTCAAGCACTACCTCATCAAAAACAAAAGATCCGGAACTGCCGAAATAAGGGAGGATGAGCCTGGGCGAAACACCGGGTGCCGCACTGATTCTCAGGCTTCCGTTTTCGAGCAGTTCGGTTTCCACGAAATAGGTGTTGCCCTCCCGAAGCTGCAGGGCAGCGATGGAGCTGTGGGGAAGCGGAAGCAGCTCCGGAATGAGGTGACCGTCGAGGAATTCCAGATCAGGATGGAAGCCGCCTTCATCAATGCGGCCGATGATGCCTGTACCGGGCAGGCGAAGTTCGGCGTAGCCTGCGCGAATGCGCATGTTCTGAAGGTTCAGGGCGAAATCATCTGAGAAGGTGAGCTGCAGGCCGGTAAAGGTTTCCCCGCCAAAAATGAGCGCTGCCGGCTGCTCACTTCCGGATGCCGGACGTATGCCGGATGCATCAATAATCAGCTGCTCACCGGTTTCCGCCCATAAAAGCGGGCCGGCTGCGGGGTCGGCCTCAAACGGGCGGTCTGTAAGTGAAAACGCAGGCTGCTGTAGGTTTTCGGGAATCAGGGCTTCCATCCGGAACCCGCCATCCGGGATGAGCCGCCCGGACCTGATCCGGCCGGTTTCGAGCCCGATGATCAGATTATCGAAGGTAGCGGCCATTTCGGTTGAGCCGACACGGATCCGGTGCCGGCCGTTGATGCGCAGCCCTTCCTCCTGAATTTCGGCTTCCTCAACCAACAAGGTAAACTGCGGCGCTCCGCTCACCGGCATCTGCCACTCAAAAGGCTGATCGAGATCGAAACTCATTTGTGTAAAGGAAGCATCCATCAAATCATAAACTAAACTTCCTTCGGCCTGCATACCGGCGCTCAGGTTCAGCCGGGCCTGTGCCGTAAGGCTTGCCCGCTGCGGTGACCATTCCTCCCGGTCGAACTGAACCTGAAGGGACTGCACATCTGCCTCAAGCGCACCTACCTGAACCCGGCAGTCGGCATCCTGCCAGTCGAGGGCTCCGTTTATGCCGGTGGAGAAAGCAATATCATTGCCGGTAAACGCAAATCCTTCAGCCGAAGAGCCGCTGCACGAGAAAGGTTCATTCAGCAACAGGCGGCCGCTTGTGCCGAGCCGGCCGAATGCTTCGGTTTCGCCACTGCTGAGGTAGAAAAAGCCTGCGCTCCCGCCGGCTTCGGTAAGCTGCATTGAGAAGCCCGCAGCCGGGTTTACCTGACAGTTTGAGAGGGTCTGCGTGCTGAGGTCGCCGATTATGCGCTGCATGCCGGTTTCTATGCGGCCGTTGCTTAGGGGCAGCTGCAGCCCGACAAGACAGGACGGCATCTGCTGACCGCTGCGCACCAGGGCGTTGCCGCTGAAGCCCGCTTCCCACGGACCGGGGTACTGACCATCCCACTCAAACCAGGGGAATAAAAATTCGTCCAGAAAAAACTCATCCAGACTAATCTGAAGCCGTTCCGCATTGAACACGGGCAGAGGCGTGAGCATATCTGCAAAGTTAACAGCCGGAAAAAGGATACCCTGATTCGTGAGACGGATATTGCTGATCTGACCGCTTTGCCAGTTGCTGAACGCCGGTACAAGAAGGCGGCCGCTCAGGTCAAGCGCAACGTCCCACAGACCGCTTTGCGGTTCATAAACGACGGTTTCTGCCGTAGTGGCGGTCAGAGCCAGCTGCCCGAAGCCAAGACTGAGCGTCGGGTTTGGATCAGGGCACGGAAACGGTGACTGCTGCAGAATGCTGATACCTCCGGCTGAAGAAAGACCAAAATCGATGCCGGTTCCGCAGTATGTGCCGGATTCTGTAAGCAGGCCAAGACGGCTGCGAAGGCTTAGATCGTAGCTCAGGGTTTCCGCCGCCGGGCTGATCTGCACAGAACCGCTGATGCGGTTTACCGAAAGTTTCATCAGCTCTGATGCTTCCGACAGGGAAATATCGAATGCCTGATCGCACATGAACCCGGCCTGCAGCTCCTCGCCGCTGCCGGAAAGGTTGGTGAGTTCACAGCCGCTGTCTTCGCCGAGAACCCGCACGCTGCCCGCGCCTGAGAGCTGTACACCGGGGAATTCATACCGAAGCTGAGTGAGTTCGAGGGCGAGCCAGCTGTCTTCCAAAGCGAGCAGGGGAGCACCGCTCACCGTAGTGGTTCCGAAAATACCGGCGCTGTTAATGCTAAGCAGCCCGTCTGCGATCACAAAACCGGCAGCGGGTGCATCAACCGCAAGGGAGGCCTGAATACCGGTACCCATCATCCAGCGGATATCGGTAAGCGAAGCCTCATCAGGCAGCTGTGCGGCCAGAAGCTCCGAAAACGCAAATTCATCAAGCTCTACACGCCCTCCCAAAATCATGGGGTTTTGGAGGTTGTTGTTGATCAGGCGCAGATCATCAAGCATAACCGGTATTTCGGATAGTCCGGTTTGGGCAAACTGAATTTCAGCAACAGCGGGTCCGGAAAGCACCAGCTGATTGCCCTCAACACGCGACTGCGTACCGCTGAGGTCTGTAATTTCCAAAAACTGTGCAATCAGGGTGATCTTTTCGAGTACGGCGGGCACCTGTTCATCTTCCTCCTGAGGCTCACCAAAACGAAATTCGTACACCTCACTTCTGCCATCTCTAACAAAAGGCAATTCACCGGTAACATCACGCGCGGTAACCTGCCAGGCATAGCGGCGCCCCTGCTCCAGGGGAAACAAATCCGGGGTATAGACCAGCGTGGTTTGTGAAAGGATAGTTTCGTGATGCGGCTGATTTTCGATCAGGCCGTCGGCCGGGTTCTGACCTTCAAAAAGCTCCACGAGAAGGAATTCATACTCTGAACTGAGACCCGGAAAGCCGACAACTGGCGTCCAGACAAATACGGGTGTTTGAAGGGAAACGATCCCTTCATCAGGCGGTGAGATGAGGGTTGGCGGCTGCGGCAGGCGAACGGAGAAGGTTACAATAGCCGGTATGGTCGAAATCAGCGGCTGATTTTGTTCGGGAAGCACATCAATACGTACCATGTAATTTGCTTCGGGCAGCATACCGGTCTGAATAACCTGCCCTGCAAGCCCGGGGTCGAGCAAACCAATAATATCATCTTCTTTGAGGCCAAAGTTAATTTCGCGAAAAAAGGGGTCCAGGAAGTGTGTACCCGGCGCAAACCGGCGAAGATTTGAGGTCTCGTCAATCAGAACGTCGCCGTTCTTAATCACCTGAAAACGAAACCTGAAATCGCGGGGCTGATTCAGCTGCGTGTTATAAATGAACTGCACCTGATAACGGCCGGAATCATAGTCGTTTCGCAGATCATCCAGGAAAGGACTTGAAAGCACCGGCCTTATTCCGGTAAGGATAATCTGTGCGGTTTCCTGTGCCTGAAGCCGGGATCCGGCAGCTGCAGCAGCAAGTATAAAAAATGCAAAGGCCGCAAGGAACAGCAGGCGGCGGACTTTATTAATTTTGTTGGTCATGTTTACAGGTGCAGTTTGCAGATGAAATTAAAAACGCTGATCGATACTAAGCCGGATTTCCAGCTCCCGGAATCCAATTCCGCTTCCTTCCAGCAGGAAATTATTTGTATTCCGGGCTGTAAGGCGGATGGTGTTGGACCTCCGCGGCCGGTACATAGCTGTAAAATTGCCGTTAAGCTGCTGCTGACGCTGACGCTGCACGCCCTCTCCGGCGGTGGTTTCACTCTGACTTTGGGAGAAGCCTGCTGTGAGGTTCATATTCAGCTTGCGGTCAAAAAATGCGCGTCCCAAACCAATATTTGCGCCTAAGACCTGGAATTCAGAAGAAGGCGCACTGCCGCCTGCATAATTGAGTCCGGTATTGATATTCATGCCGCTGCCCAGCGAGAGGTTGTATGAACCGGTGGTGGTAAAAAACTGACTGCCCAAATCGCGGTCAACGTTTTCGATTTGTACATCGAGGAGCTGCCAGGTAGCGCTGAGCGCAACCGAATGGCTGTTACTGCCGCTCATCCAGGAATAAGAGGGCTGCAAACTTACGTTTTGAGAAATAACCTGCTGCTCCGGATAGTTAATTTCAGCGGTTTCATCATCCCCGTTGCTAACCTTAACCTGATTGATGAGCATATTCCAGGAAGCGCCGAGATTAAGCTGCTGTGTGAGCTGAGCCTGAACGTTCAGTCCGTAGTCGTTTCTGTGCTGCGTAGCGGCCCGCTGCCCAAGCAGGTTATCACGACCGATGCGCAGGGAAGAGCCCAGCCCCAGACGCCCCGACAGCAGACTCAGCTGCGGCTGAACACTTATGTTCTGATCGTCATCTTTAATATTGCGAAGCCCGAGGGTTTCATAACCCGGCTGTACCCGCTCAAAACCAACATTAAGTGTTAACGGCCGGATGTTAATGCGGGTATTTACATTGGTTGCAAAAGTAGCTTTGGTTGAAGTGCGGGGCCTGAAAAAGTTGGTCATGAAGTCCGGCACACCAACCTCATCAAGATCGAGGGCTTCACTTCGCATATCGCGTGTGAAAACAGAAACCGAGTTTTCAGCCCTGATCTGAAACCGGTTACGAAACATTGATATGTTTAAATCCGGACTCAGGGTTAGGTTTTCCTGAGGTGCAGGCTGCCGGAAACTGCTCTCATCAGCGCCGGGAGGCAGCGGCAGCGGCACGTTATCGTCGTAGGCATACACGAGCCCGAAAGCAAAATGAGAGGCATTTTCGCGCCCCATGCGAACCCGCCCCCCATAAAGCATACGCTCATACGACTGCCTTCTGAGGGAGGGGCCTTCTGCATCCGCGATGCGCCGGTTTACCTGCCCGCCCACAAACTGCGCTCCGAAGGTGCCTCCGGAAATCTCCAGCAGGCCACCGCGAACCCGCGTACCCCGTAAGCTGTAGCGGTTAAATGTAGGGCTTACGTCGCCTGCCGAAAAATTCATCCAGCGCCAACCTGCCTGAAAACTGTAGCGGTTCATACTCTGCCGAATGCCGGGATCTTCTGTTGAGTAGCGGACATTCAGACCCGAACGAAACCCCAAAAAAGAATAATTCAGGTTTACATTTGCCAGCAAGCCCAGCGGGTCGCGAAAGCTTGAAGACCTTGTTGTAGAATAAGCATGCGTCTGAAGGCTCATGCTGCCCTGCAGGGTGTACAGGCGGACATTGGTATCACCAATTGAGCCGCCCTGCAGCTGCGCATGCAGATTACCGGGATTTACGAGTACTGCCAAAACAAGGCCAAGCATCGTAAAAAATGCACAGCAAATAGGTGCCTGCTTCATTTGGTGTCTGTTTGTACTAAATTGGAGATTGCCGTCGCTCGTTTAAGTCTCCGGCTGATTCGCAGCCGCCGACCCTGCCGTGAAATCCGGTAAAAATTACACCTGCCGCATTCAATGCGACAGCTAATTCAAACAGGATTTAACAATTAATATAATCATCCTGCAGTTACTCCGCAATCACCCAAAAGGGTGATATTTTAGTCCAAACCTGCAGCTGCAGAAACAGAAATACGTCGCCCCCCTCAACTATTTACCCCGAACAGCTCCGGACATCAGCCCGAAGCGTGTTTGACTCCTAAAAAGGCCGCCTCTCCCCGCAGGCGGCGCCGGGTTATTGGGGGAGGGCGGCGGTTTGGCTGCCTCAAAGCTTGTGCCCCATCCTGGGCGCTGCTGTGATGTTACGACTCCCGGGCTTGCAGTTAAATTCAGTCACGTGCTGAAGTTCCGAAATTCATGCCATGAGCAGGACCTTGTTTCTGGTCCCGGATTGAGGGTCATTGGCTCTTCGGTCAGCAGTCCGTCGTCTGCCGTCGCCGGTCAATCCCATAATAAATCCGCGCAAATCCCGCCTGATCCGGAAAATCCGCGGGCCATGATCGCGGCGGACCTCACCCCATCCCCTCTCCTGAAATCACCACGCTGCCTTAGGGGCATGGTCTTCAGGAGAGGGGCTTTTAGTTTCGGGGTGATTTGGGGGGCTGTTGGCTTTTGGCTTTTGGCTTTTAGCATTTGGCTGCGGACTGCGGTCCGTCGCCGGTCAATCCCATAATAAATCCGTGACAATCCGGCCAGACCCGGAAAATCAGCGGGCCGTTATCGCAGTGGACCTCACCCCAACCCCTCTCCTGAAAATACCACCAGGCCTTACGGGCATGGTCTTCAGGAGAGGGGCTTTTTGTTTCGGGTAGTTGGGGTTTCGGGGGGGCAGCGGGTTATTTGGCTCCGCTGCAAAGACCTGACAGGTTTTCAAAACCTGTCAGGTCTGGCGCACAAGAACAATCCGCGCAAATCCGCCCGCCGCGCGTGCCATTTGTTCGGGGCGGTATCCACCGATGGAGATTCCTCACTGTATCAAATCCGCCTGAAGATTTGGGGCAGCACCGTGCTGATTTTCCGGTAACGTTTCACCCCTCAATCAATCACCCCGTAAATCGCGCGCTCAAAACGGTCATAAAACTCGCTTTGGCCAAGCGGGGGTATTACCTGCGTCATCAGCACCACGATCAGGTCGTGCTTTGGATCTATCCAGTAAGTCGTTTGGAAGGCCCCGCCCCAGCTGAGGCTGCCGGCCGCGCGCTTTCCTTCCGCACGGGCCTCTTCGGTGGTTATCATCAGGCAGTAGCCGAATTTATTTCCGCCAAGATCAAAATCGCCAAACTGATTTTGGGTCATCATCGCTACGGTGGACTCCTGCAAAATGCGTTTTCCGTTGAAAGCTCCTCCCTGATGAATGGCCGAAAGGAAGGTGTGGTAGTCGGCCGTGGAGGAGGTCAGTCCCGCGCCGCCGGAGTAGTAGGTCATGGCACCGCTGACCAGGAAGTCCGGGCCCATCATACCGGGGCGGCCTTCCGGATACGCCACAATGGTACTGTCCTGAATGGTATAGAGCCGGGTGAGGTCAGCCTCGCGGCCGGGCAGGTAAAACCCGATATCCTGCATCCCCAACGGCTCAAATATGTGGCTGGAAAAATACTCCGAGAGCGACATACCGGAAGCCACCTCAACCACGCGGCCCAAAACATCGGTACTCAGCCCGTAGGTATAGCGCGCTCCCGGATCGTGCGCGAGCGGCAGACCTCCCAAAATGGCCATGGTTTCTTCGATGGTCAGTTCGGCTTCGGAGCCGAGGTCAGGAACGCCTGCCTCACCGTAAATGCGCCCGAAGGTTCGGTTCGTGAAGCCGTAGGCAATGCCGGAAGTATGGGTAAGCAGCTGATGTATGGTGATGCTTCCCGATGCGGGCCGGGTTTCGTAAGCGCCGGTTTCGGCATCGAAAGAAGTGAGCACCACCGGATCAGCAAATTCCGGGATGTACAGTTCCAGGGGGTCATCCGGTGAAAGCTTGCCTTCTTCATAGAGCTGCAAAATGGCTGCGGAAGTGATGGCTTTGGTCATCGAAGCGATGCGAAACAGATGATGCGTTTCCATCAGCTCCGCTTCCTCGCGGTTCTTCCATCCCCATGCTTTATCAGCGATGATGCGGTCCCCCTGCGAAATCATAACCACGCCCCCGGCAATGCGGCCCATTTCGATTTGGGATTCCATCACCCCATCAAGGGCGGAAATAAGCGCCTCATTCGTATCTGTGGTGTAAAAGCCGGTCTGCTCTGCGGGTGTGCAGGAGAAAATGAGTAAGGTAATCAGCAGCGGATAGCAAATTATGCGGAGGCGTTTCATATCAGTCAGGTTAGTAAAGGGAAGCCGAAAAAAATTACACATCAGTAAGGCGACCTAATATACTGATATTGACTTAGCCGCGGGGCAGGATTGTTTGCTCGGTTTTAAAGCCCCCGCACTCAGGGAGCTTCCGGTATCAGAGAAAATTTCTTCACAAATGCACAATCCCGGACTTACCGAGGCCCTTTACGGTTGAGACGAGCCTCCCCCATCAATCTCATTCGCCTCATACAAATATTCCTTCAAAATTTCCGGTTCAATTTCATCCACCGAATGAAAGGTTTTGGTGTAAATCTGCTTTCTTTTGCCCTTTTCGAGGTAGCGGTATTCATCCGAAAGCAGGTGGCCGCGGCAGAAGCCCAGCGCTACCCCGGATTTAACACCTCCCCACGGAATTGATGCCGGCCATATATAACAAATCCTGGAATTTCTGTAGTAAAAGGGGACATTGTAGGAGAGCTTCTCTTCACATTCCGGTAAAGATTCAGTAATGAGATTTCGCAAAGCTTCCGCAATCTCACGCTCTTTTTCAGGAAGATAGTCGAGAAACGCTCCCACGGTTTTGAATTTGGTATGCTGAAATTTATTCATACCTTAAAGGATACCGGCTGACCGGCTTAAAGTGATGAAATGACATGGTTTGTTCATCAATTACCCGGAATGCCATTTGCGCAGCTTCGAGCTTCATGATGGCCTCAGCGGCGGCATGCGCATCTTCCATCGACTCCCAGAATACCAGGTCCATCCATTTCCCATCTTCATTGCGGGCTAATTGCCGGCTGATGAATCCTTTGTAGGTGCTCACGATGGCATTCAGCGATTCAAGTGAAGCCTTTACTTCCCGCTGATCAAATTCCGGTTTGGTATTAAAGGTCACCAGCTCAATGGCCATTGCAGTATTATTTTTCATTGATTTATCCTTCTTGGTTTGTGTTGAAAATCTGACTTCACAAAGATAAATCCGGCTTTTGACAACCTTATGTCAGCAGGGTTTTGATTTATTTATCTGCTTTTCGAAATAATCCCGAAATACAAAATCTGGCTGATTAAAACGCTCGGCGGTAATCAGGAATCCGGTAATCCGGTCTAATCGGAATTCTCTTAAATCCTGCCGTAGCCGACAATATGCCACAAGAATCCAGTTTTCATCGGTAAAATAAATCCCCAAAGGCTCAAGCTTGCGGGATGATTTTTCATCCTTATAAATGGAGTGGTAGGTAATCTGAATTATACGGTTATTTACGATAGCAGACTGTATATCTGATAAGTAATGGTTCTTCGTAGCCGGATTTAGAGGTACAGAGGCCGAGATTCTGCTATTCAAAAATTCGGCATCATCTTTTTCCGAGCCCCGCAAAACGGACCTTACTTTCAGAAGGGCTTCATTAAAGCCGGCCGAAAGAGATTTTTCACCCCTTTGTTCGATGAGCTTGCCTGCGGTAATCAATGCATTGGCCTCTGCCTCCGTAAACGAGACCGGCGGTAGTGAATACCCGTCAATCAGAAAATAGCCGACTCCGGCCTCCGAGCCAATCGGGATACCGGCTTCGGTGAGTGCCTGCATATCGCGGTAAACGGTTCGCAGACTAATGCCGAAACGATCTGCAATTTCCTGAGCCTTTACAATCCGTTTGGATTGCAATTGCGTCAAAATGGCGATAAGCCTGCTGAGTCGTTTTGTCATGGTTTCATTCAATTTCAGTATTTAGCGCTTAATAACTCAAAACACGATCATAAAAAGCCAAACCTGCTCTCAACGGATGTAGTCAGGCAGATAAACTCAAAAATGATTGCCCGGTTTTTGAGAAAATGCATAAACTCAATCATCTTAACTTCACGGTCCTCATCCAGCCAAAAGGAATGAATGGTGAAAGCAGCAATGCCATAAATATACACAAGGCTATCATCCCATCAATCATAAAATAACCGGTTATCATACTCAAACCACCGGCAATCAGCAAAATTCCGCTCAAAAAAACCAAAATTTTAGGGTACAACAAGACCTTTTTATGAGCATACTCTTTCAGAATGAGTGAATTATAAAAATGATTAATCCCGCTGACAATAAATAAATAGTCCACCTCCCAACGCAAATGATGCCGGCCATATATAACAAATCCTGGAATTTCTGTAGTAAAAGGGGACATTGTAGGAGAGCTTCTCTTCACATTCCGGTAAAGATTCAGTAATGAGATTTCGCAAAGCTTCAACTATTTCACGCTCTTTTTCAGGAAGATAGTCGAGAAACGCTCCCACGGTTTTGAATTTGGTATGCTGAAATTTATTCATCCCATTTTTAACTTTGATTCGTGCTTTTTCCCCTCCGCATCATTCATGTAGTAGGTTAAAGCCCCTGACGGACAGGTGTTGATCGTGCTGATGATTTTTTCGGTACTGCTTGCTTCCGGCTTGATCCACGGTCTTGTTTTGGGCTGGAAGACATCCGGGTTATTTTTCACACAGTTGGCCGAGTGAATACATTTGGCGGCTTGCCATACGATGGTAACTTCACCGTTGGTGTATTCTTTTATAATGTTTTTCTTATCCATAATTGTATGATTTAGAGTACGTCTCTGATTTCTTTATTTTTTTGAAATACGCTTTTTGCAAAAGGGCAAAGCGGGATAATTTTTATTCCGTTTTCTCTTGCATAAGCTACTGCTTTGATGACCATCTTTTTTCCTGCTCCTTTTCCTCTCAGTACATCACTGACTTCTGTATGGTCAATAATTATTTTATCTGAGCCGGCCCGGCTATAGGTCATTTCAGCTTCCTGAACATCATTCACAAGAATGAAGAACCTGCCTTTATTTCCGTTGTCTTCATGAAATACTTCCATAGAGTATGATTTCGTTGAGTTAAGTTGTAATAGTTTTTTGGTCTCATCAACATTATTTCGTGCAACTCAAATACTACTTGATGTTTGCCATCATATTAGCTGCTGTATATTTTTGAATCCGGTTTCACCCAAACACCGGCGCTACATCAATAAATATCCGGACGCTCGATGCCAGTCCATCCTGATTTCTACCGATGATAGTTACGCACGGAACAGTAACCACTTTGCCGTCTTTCCGGGTGTAGTCGATGAGTGCTTCTGCGGCAATCTGATTGTCGGTGCCGAGTATGTTTATGAAGGAGTGATCCAGACCGTTTAGGGCATCCCAGAAATGCTGAAGCCCGCCAATGATCTCGTTATTGCATTTCAAGATCGGATTGTTGCCGAACTGTAGCTCGCAGTCTTCGGAGAGGAAGGTGCGATAGGCCCCGGCATCCATGGTATCAACTGCTTCATATTTTGATTTTAGCCAGATGAAGGCTTCTTCAGAAATCTGCGTGGTTTTTAGCTGATGTGTTCTCATATTTTGAATGACTAAGTACGATTGATTTTATTTGAGATAAGACTCGGCGGCCCGCTTCATCTCGCTCTCACAAGACTTAAAAGTCCGCCCACATTCAGCTGAACATAGAACGAGCCCAGATTGTCTTTCAGGCCGGAGCCGGTATCCGCCACTTTGTTTCTCCATTCGGTATCGCCGGAAAAGGGAAGCTGATAGCCGATTTTTATTCCCGTAAAAAGTCCGTTCTGATCAATCAGCTTCACGTTTAGTCCAAAAGCTGCGGCTGCCTGATTATTGGTGAGGTTTTGAAATGCCCCGCTTTCAATATCCTGAACAATCAACTGATTGCTGCTTAGTACGATTCCGGCATTCGGTTCCACGCTCCATCTTCTGTTTCCGGAAAGATTGTATCCCAGAGAAAGGGCGTTTTCGAAACCCGCATACTGTATTTCGCCCGAGCTGTTGCTTGCCGTGCCTGAGGAGTAGAGGAACTGAACCCCAACCACGTACCGGCCATCGGTCCATGCGCTGCCCGCCCCGATCGAAAAGGAGTAGAGCTGCGGATCTACATCGGCAACAAAATGCCGGTCAAACGAATTGATTTTTGTGCCGGCAATTGCGCCGAAATACATGTCCGACTCCTTAGGAGACTGAGCCGAAACGGCCATGAATAATGTCAAGACAATACCCAAGGCAGATAAAAGACATTTCATTGAATTTTAATTATGATTTTTAGGATATTATTTACGCTGACTCGCCAGATTTTTCTTAATTTTCATCATGATGAAATCAGGCGTAATCCGCGGCAGGATTGAGATAATCCAGTTGTTGAAGCCGACGACTTTCTTGCCTTTTCCGTGCAGTAACAGCTTTACCCCTGCTTCTGCCACCACTTTTGCCGAAACCGGTTTATTGGCGTTCATCGCATTTGTTTTTCGCATCTCGGAAGTATGAAACTCCGTTTCTACCGTTCCGGGGCACAGCGCGGTAACCACCACGCCGGAACCCTCCAGCTCGGCGGCAATGGTTTCCGTAAAGGAAAGCACGAAGGTTTTGGTGGCTGAATAAATCGAATAGTACGGAAACGGAGTGAAGGATAAGATAGACGCCACGTTCATGATTCTTCCCGATTTGCGCTTCGCCATTTTTTGCCCGAATAGCTTCGTTAATACCACGAGACTGCTCACATTCAGGTTTATCATATTGAGCTCATTTTCCAGAGAAGTCTCCAGAAAATTTCCGTAGCCGCCAAAACCGGCGTTATTCACCAGGTGGGTGACCACTAATTTTTGCTCCTTCACCTCGTTAAACAGCTCAATGGCAGCTGCCGGATTTGACAGGTCTTTTTCAATGTACTGCACATCAATATCATGTGCGATTGAGAGCTCCGCCTGCATCTGCATGAGCTTATAGACGCTTCGTGCCACCAAAATCAGGTTGTGCTTTTTCTCCGCAAGCTGCTGAGCCATTTCGTAGCCAATACCCGCCGAAGCGCCTGTTATAAGTATGTATGATTTCATTTTATGATGATTTTTGATTGTGAAGAGTAAATGGACCGAAGACGGAGGACCGAGGACCGAAGACTTGAAACCAGCTGACAGGCCCGTAATCCCTGACCTCTGACCTCTGATTTCCGGCATCTGTCACCTTTCACCCCGGGATTAGCGGTTTGCCCAGAAGCGCCTGCACGAGCGTGGAAAGGGCCAAAAGCCCGTAAAGAGCCGCAAAGATCAGCGTTAGCTTTGTATTTTTGAGGAGATAAAAGGAGAGCAGCGGAATAATCTGAAGCGCGTGCATGCCCACGAAGTGCGCAATCCTCAGGTCACCGAAAAGCCTGCTCCAGTTCAGGAAAGGCAATCCTTCGCCTCCCATTTCACCGCCAATCGTATGACCGTTTGCGCTTCCCATTAAAAAGCCCTGCAGCGAAAAAATCACAAAGAGAAATATGCCGCAGCGAATGCCCCACAGGTAATAATCGGGCAGGGCCTTAAAGTCTCCGCGGAAAAATTCCACTCCGGCCCAGAGCGTCAGCAGACTTACGGCTGTTGCCGCAAAGGCCATCAGGGAGTACATATTTGAAGTGAGCGCGCTTGATGTATTGAAATGAGACAGCTCCCCGCGGCCGGCCTGCAGGGTGATGTACAGGATTTCAAACCCAAGCAAAAGAATCACCGCCCAGCTGAAAAAGCCCGTGAAGCCCGGCTTATCGAGATAGAACATAAACCAGGCCATCGCCCAGCTGTACATCGTGGTTGACAGCGCGAACTTCATCGGTTTATACCAGGCGTTTGCGCCCAAAACCCGGGTGTCGTCCCAGTAGCTGATGCCCAGCAAAACGAGCGCAAACAGCAGGCAGCCAAGCCCGAACCAAAAGAGCAGTTCGTTTCTGAGCTGAAGCTCGTTCAAAAAAGCGGTAACGGCTGTCATCGCAGGGTGATGGTGAGGGTAACCGTTTCACCTGCTCTAACTATAAAGTAGGCATCATCGTAATTTGGCGGACCCATCCGGATTCTGGCGTCACGGGAAAAGCCGATGGGCTCGCGCGGAAGGCCCAGAAAATTGGTGCGCAGCTCCCTGTTGTTGTCCAGATCATGGAATACGGCTGCGGCATATTCACCGGCGGGAATCTCATCAAAGTGGATTTCCATCACAGCAGCTTCTACACTCAGATAGCGCTCATAAGCGGCTTTCCCGGTTTCGGGGAAAAATTCCTGTGTGAAGATTCCGGCCGAAAGCGACCCGCCCCTTTGGGGATTGATGCCATCCACCACCAGAATAACGGAACCGGTTTCTGAATCCGGCTGATCGGGCAACGGTTCTTTGATGATAAAAACCGCGATTCCAAGAAGAAGCATGTACTTGAGCATGAGCATCATTTCCTGTCTGTTAAGGGTGATGTGTCAGAGGCGTACGCTTCATGGCTGGCCGACCTCATTTCATTTTGTGATGCGTTCAGTTCAACAATTTCCTCAACCCGCTCCTCAATGAGCTGATCCATTTTGCGGAACCATTGTGCTAATCTTCTGCTGAGATTTTTCATACGTTTTAAGTGATGTTTTTGGATTACGGGTGGTTTTTTGAAAACCTTCTTATGCGGCTTCTCTGGTAAACCAGATGTACAGAATCGGCACAATCAGCAGCGTGAGGGCCGTTGAAGTAATCATCCCGCCGATGATGGTCCAGCCAAGCGGGGTCCACAGGCCGGTGTTTGACAGCGTGAGCGGCAGCAGCCCGGCTACAGTCGTGGTTGTGGTGAGCACGATGGGCGTGAAGCGCGTCTCGGCCGATTCGATTACCGACCTAAGCACGGACTTCCCTTCCCTGCGAAGCTGATTGGCGTAATCGATCAGGATGATGGAGTTGTTCACCACAATCCCGATCAGACTGATGAATCCCACAAAGGCGAAGAAGGAAAACGACCAGCCGGTGATAAAGAGCGCCACAAACGAGCCGGTAATCGCCATCGGAATGGCCGAAAAGATGATGACCGGCTGAAGGAAGGACCGGAACTGAAGCACCAGCACGGCAAACACGCCAATCATGGCCAGAATCAGCAGGTTGGCCAGATCACCGAATGCTTCCTGCTGTGTTTCGTATTCGCCCGCCACGTAGTAGCTGTAGCCGTCGGGCCAGCTGATTTCATCCAGACCACGAATGATTTCCTCGGTGATGCGGGTGGTGAAGTCGGCATTGATCACATTTGCCGTAACCGAACTGCTGCGCTCGAAATTAAAGTGCAGAAAGCTGTTGATGGATGGTTCGAAACGGGTTTCCGCAAGCTGCCGAAGCGGTATTTGGTCGCCATAAGCATTCATCAGATACACGCTTTCGAGGTCCCGAACGCGGGTGTCGCCTTCGGTTCCCAGCCGCACAACCAGCGGATACTCCTTGCCGTCTTCCATGATGGCATTTTCGGCACGAATGCCCGATACAGCAGCCCGGATGGAGCGGTCAACCGAAGCAACCGACAGCCCCGCAAGCGCCGCCTTTTCCCAGTCAAGCGCGATGGAGAGATCGGTGCGGGCGCGGGCGAGCGGGTTCTCGACATCCAGCGTGCCTTCCACAGAGCGAATTACATCCTCAACCTGAAAAGATAATTCCGCAATCTGATCGAGACGCTCACCCAGCACCCGTATTTCGATGGGCGCGTTGA
>NZ_JAIUMX010000069.1:0-19407 GCF_022565315.1 Cyclonatronum sp.
AAAAACCCCGAAAACCCAAAAATGTCATATCGAACGCTTCTCAGCTTGCGGGAGCAAACCGGAGGCACGGAGAGCGGAGTGTCAACCATTTTGGACGAAGCATCATGTGAGATATCTCCGAAGGTGGTTTAAGCTGGGAGCCGGCAGGGTGCGGAGCCAGCTTTTTCGGCGGACCTCACCCCAACCCCTCTCCTGAAATTACCACGAGGCCTTAGGGGCCTGGTCTTCAGGAGAGGGGCTTTTTTTTCGGGGTGGTTTTGGGGTTCGAGGCCTTGGCTGCGGCTTTTTTTCCTTCGCTGCAAAGAGCTGACAGGTTTTGAAAACCTGTCAGCTCTTGCCCCATAAGCCGTTTACCAAACCCACTCCGTCATCCCGAAAACGCCCGCTTGGTGCTTTTAAACTGTCATAGAATCTTGCCGGCGTTATCCGGGACCTACCAGTTTCGCTTTGCTGCTTTTTGAGATGACGGGTACCCAAAGCGCGAATGGTTTTCGCGGCTCACGAAAGCGGCAGCCGGCATGGCGGTGGGAATAATTTGGTAGGTCCCGGATAACCGTGCGGGCCGGCTTTGGGAATTGTTCTAAACGAGGGGGTGCCGCACGGTTTCCGGGATGACGGCTTGGGGGCGTTTGGCACCCGGCGCGGCGGGCCGCGCCGGGGTTTTGGGAGGTGGGGCAGCTGCGGCTTGCTACAAAGCTTGGGCTCCTGCCGGGGCGCTTCTGTGGCGTGGCGGGTACCGTGACCGCTATACGTTTATGAGCATGTTGAAGCCCCGAACCGAATGAACCGGGCTGTGCTGCGGGATTCAAATCCTGGCAGCGGTCCATTATTCTGCCGTCCGCCGACTGCGGTCTGCGGTCCGCCGTCTTTGGTCTGAATTCCTCCGTCTCTGGTCTGCATTCCGGCGACTGCTGTCCCCGGTCAACCCCGAAAAATCCGCGCAAATCCCGCCCGATCCGAAAGAATCTGCGTGCCATCAGCCTCGCGTGCTGTAAGCGGTTTTCCGTGCTTGACAATGTGCGTCAAAAGCTTCATCTTCCTAAGATAACACCGTTAACCATTGTTTAAACACCTACGCTAATTATCTGGCATGCAAACCGATCCTACAACCACAGCTGTATTTATCGACGGCGTTCGTACGCCCTTTCTGAAATCGGGTACCGCCTTCAAAAAAATGATGGCCTACGACCTGGCACGGGTTGCTATTTCGGGTCTGCTGGGCAAAACCGGCATCAGTCCGGAGGCGATTGATCACACCATTCTGGGCACCGTAATTCAGGAAGTCCGCACGGCCAACATCGCCCGTGAGGCAGCCCTTGCAGCCGGCATCCCCGATTCCAAGCCCGCGCATACGGTCACCATGGCCTGCATTTCTTCCAACCTTGCGCTCACGCAGGCCGCGGATGCCATCCGCCTCGGGCGGGCTTCGGTGGTTGTAGCCGGTGGTACGGAAACCATGAGCGATGTGCCGATCCGCGTTTCGCGCAGGCTTCGCGCCAAACTGCTGGAGGCGCAAAAGTACAAATCGCCCCTTGAGTTTCTGAAAATCCTGAAGGGCTTCAAATTTGCCGATCTCAAGCCGGAGCTGCCCGCAATTGCGGAGTTTTCCACGGGCGACACCATGGGCGCGAGCTGCGACAAACTCGCGGCCATGTTTGGCATCAGCCGCGAAGATCAGGATGCATTCGCCATCTCATCGCACAAACGCGCCGCCGCTGCGTGGGAGTCCGGCTACTATAATGATGAAGTCATTGCCCTGCAGCCCGAGCCGGGGCGCGACATGGTGCATCACGACAACGGCGTACGCGGCGATTCGAGCCCGGAAAAACTCGCCAAACTGCGGCCGGCCTTCGTGAAACCCTACGGCACGGTTACGGCGGCCAATGCTTCCTTCCTCACCGACGGCGCCTCCGCGGGATTGGTGATGTCGCAGGCCAAAGCGAAGGAGCTGGGCCTGAAGCCGAAAGCCATCATCAAAGATTATATTTTTGTTTCGCAGGATCCCAAGCATGAGCTGCTGCTGGGTCCGGCCTATGCTACGCCCCGCATTCTGGAGCGCAACGGGCTCAGCCCCGACGACATCGGCGTGTTCGAGTTTCACGAAGCATTTGCGGGGCAGATTCTCGCAAACCTGCGGGCGCTCGCCACAGACAGCTTCATGAAAGACAAGGTGAATACGAGCATCAAGCCGTTTGAAATGCCGATGGACCGCTTCAACCTGAAGGGCGGCTCGCTTTCTATCGGGCATCCGTTCGGGGCAACCGGCGTGCGGCTGGTAACCACCGCGGCCCGGCGCATGTACGAAGAAGGCGCGCGCTATGCCCTGATTGCCGCTTGTGCCGCCGGCGGACAAGGCCATGCCATGCTGCTCGAGCGCTTCGACGGGTGATGGCTTCATCCCCAAAAACCAACTTTTCAGACAGGCCACACAGCAGATGAGGTCACGGGACCCATCACCCTGCACCTGCACGAAACCCCCATTAAACTGCCAAAAAACTGCCAATATGCTTACGATAACCCGGGAAAATGCCGTTGCCTGGCTCACGCTGGATCAGCCCGGCGACAAAGTGAACACCCTCGGCAAGGAAATGATCGCCGGTTTCGGCCGGCTGCTCGATGAAATTGAAATAGATGACGGCATCAAAGCCGTTGTGCTCATCAGCGGCAAAGAAGGCAATTTTATTGCCGGCGCCGACATCAAAATGTTCGACACCTTCAGCACGCCGGAGGAATTTCAGGCCTTCATCAAAACCGGAACCGACCTGCTTGACCGCATCGAGCGGTTCGGCAAGCCCGTGATTGCGGCCATCAACGGCGGCTGCATCGGCGGCGGACTCGAGGTCGTGATGGCCTGCCACTACCGGATTGCCACCGACGACCCCGCCACCAAATTTGCCGTGCCCGAAGTGAAGCTCGGTCTGCTGCCCGGCGCCGGCGGAACGCAGCGGCTGCCGCGCCTCGTGGGCGTACCCACCGCTCTTGACATGATGCTCACCGGCAAAAACGTTTACCCGCGGCAGGCGAAGCGCATGGGGCTGGTGCAGGAACTCACCCACCGGCACGGGCTGCGGCAGGCCGCCCTGTACCGCGCCGAAAAACTCATGAAAGAAAAGCCCAAGGCCGGCAAACTGCCGCTTGCAGCGCGGCTGCTCACCAACACAGCCGCCCGCAACATCGCCTTCAGCAAGGCCCGCGAAACCGTGATGCGGCAAACACAGGGCAACTACCCCGCGCCGCTGCGCATCATCGACAGCGTGAAAGCGGGCCTCACCCTCAGCCGCGAAAAAGGCTTCGAAACCGAGCGACGGCTCTTCAGCGAGTTGGCCTTTACCCCGGAATCGGCCGCCCTGCGCAGCCTGTTTTTCGGGATGCAGAGCGTCAAAAAAAATCCGCTGCAGGGCAAAGACCGCAAAGTTGAGCGCATCGGCGTGCTGGGCTCCGGCCTTATGGGCGGCGGCATCGCCGACGTAAGCGCGGCCAACGGCTACCGCGTTGCCCTTAAGGACCGCGACACGGCATCGTCGGTAAAAGGCTTTGAAGCCATCCGCCGCGAAACCGACAAAAAAGTGAAGAAACGCATCATGTCCACGTTTGAGGGGGATGCGCACCTTGCGCGCATCACGCCCACCGGCTCGTACGAACATTTCCGGGACATCCCGATTGTGATCGAGGCCGTTTTTGAAGACCTCAAAATCAAGCACGCCGTACTCAAAGAGGTCGAGGCCGTTTCGCCGGACGCCATTTTTGCCAGCAACACCTCCTCCCTGCCCATAGCCGATATCGCCAAAGGCGCGAAAAAACCGGAGAACGTGGTGGGCATGCACTACTTCAGCCCGGTGCAGAAAATGCCGCTGCTGGAAATCATCAAAACCGATCAGACCTCCGAAGAGGCCATCTCAACGGCCTATGAAATCGGGGTTCGGCAGGGCAAAACGGTGATCGTGGTCCACGATGGACCCGGTTTCTACACCACGCGCATCCTCGCGCCCTTCATCAACGAGGCGCTGCTGCTGCTCGAAGAAGGCGCAGCGATAGAAGACATCGACCGTGCCATGAAACAGTTCGGATTCCCCGTAGGCCCGATTGTGCTGATAGATGAAGTCGGCATCGATGTGGCCGCACACGTTGCCGATGTGCTTGGCCCCATGTTCCGGGAGCGCGGCGCGAAGCCCTCTGAAACCGCGCGCAAGTTGTACGACGAAGGCTACCGAGGCCGGAAAAACGCAAAAGGCTTTTACCGCTATGCCGAAGGCAAAGGCAAGAAGAAGGAAGTAAACATCGACATCTACACGCATTTTGGCGGAAGCAGCCGCAGGAAAATCGCTGCCGAAGTAATTCAGCAGCGCATGAGCAGCGTGATGCTGAACGAAGCGCTGCTGTGCCTGCAGGAAAAAATTCTGGACAGTGCCACCGATGGCGACCTCGGCGCGGTGCTGGGTCTCGGCTTCCCGCCCTTCCACGGCGGCCCCTTCCGCTACATCGACCTCAGGGGCGCGGATGCCATTCTGGCACAGCTCAAAGCCCTCGAACAGGAGCACGGTGCGCGCTTCACC
Organism: Cyclonatronum sp.; assembly: GCF_022565315.1. Lineage (NCBI taxonomy): Bacteria > Pseudomonadati > Balneolota > Balneolia > Balneolales > Cyclonatronaceae > Cyclonatronum > Cyclonatronum sp. Next base: position 4,554 of record NZ_JAIUMX010000069.1, read on the forward strand.
CCGGCCCCGATTCTGGAAGAGTACGCGAAAGCAGGCCGCAAATTCCGTGAAGAGTCTTGAAAGTAATGTGGTAATGTGCTAATATGCTTTTATGCGCACAACTATAGACATACCTGAAGCCATGCTCAAACAGGCTAAAATCAAAGCTGTTGAGGAGGGCATTACCATGAAAGAACTCTTTATAAAAGCACTCAGCCGCGAGCTGGACGAAGGCGGTCCGCTGCCTGCCGGGCCTAAACCCTGGGAAAAGCTGCGCGGCACCGGCAGCACGGCGGGTTTGCAGGCCGAAGAAACCGGCTTCGAAGGCTACGCCGGCCCCGACCTGCTCAGCGGTATCGCAGTCAACGATCCCTCACAGGATTGATTCGGTTCTCCCTGAAAATCAAAAAAGCGGACTGTACAGCACAGTCCGCTTTTGTTTTTTTGGGGGTGACTTCCGTGGGCATCACGGTCTTTCGTGCTTGTGAGAAATCCCAAATCAACGGATAATCCCGTGGTTTTTGGTTCATCAATACCTCAATCCCCCAAAATGAGGTGAAAGAAAGGTAAAGGTGAAAGTCTGTTTAAATTGAGACGGAACCTGTTTTTCGGTAAATTGAAGAACAGTCGGGAGGCCTGACCTTTTTGGGCCGCGAGAACAAGGTTTCTCCCCGGCTGTTTTTTTTGCCTGTAAATACCGGAATCATTGAGAATGCATCTGCTATGTAAGGGAAATAATCGGGGGCAGGCAGTGGTGCTCTTTATTGAAGTCTGTAAGCGGTATTTTTTGCGATAAGTATCGAAAAGTGATACTTATCGCAAAAAATACCGCTAATCCGGCCTTTAGTCTGTTCTTATAATCTTGCCGGGGAATCAGCGCCGGTTCGCATTTTGGTTTGGTTCTGATTTGCTCCCCCCTCCCCCGTGTAACAAATGTAACTGAACCCCCGCCTCAGATTGGCTACCTTAAGGGAAAATCAGAAACAGCCACCTTTTCGTAATTCCGAACCATGATGAACCGCTTACTTACCAACTGGCACTTGCGCCGCGTGTTAGGTCTTGTGCTGGGCCTTATTCTGCTCACGCAGGGCATCGTGTACGGCGAAGCCCTCGCTGGTTTTCTGGCGATGTTTTTCCTGCTTCAGGCGGGCCTGAACATCGGCTGCTTCGGAGCACAGGGCTGCGCGCCTGCCGCTTACGGCAACCAAAGCAAGCAAGCCCCGGATGCTGAAATTCAGTACACCGAAGTCAAATAGGCCGCAGTCCGGATTTGCGAACACTAAACGGCACCCGATCTTAACCCACAATTATTTTTTGCTATGGAAACAAAACTTTCTTTCAAAGACATCATCAACTCAGATACCCCTGTCCTGGTCGATTTTTATGCCGACTGGTGCGGACCCTGCCGCATGATGCCGCCCATCCTCGATAAAGTCAAAAAAACCTTCGGCGACCAGCTCACCATCATCAAAATTGATGTGGACCGCAATCAGCAGGCCGCCGCCGCTTACGGCATCCGCAGCATCCCTACGCTGATTCTGTTCCAGAAAGGCGAAATCAAGTGGCAGCAGGCAGGCGTACCGCAGGCCGCACAGCTCGAGCAGCTTATCCGCGAAAAAACGGTAGCCTGATCGCAGCAAAACCGGGCGCAGTCCGCTGGCCCGTACTTATTTAAAATTGGCATTTAAGCTTTGGTTTGTGGAAATTGGCGCTCCGATTTCCACCCAACCAAAGCTTTTTTTATGCGTTTCGAAACCAGAGCCATCCATGCCGGGCTTGATTCAGCCAACGCGGCGCGCGCCATTGTGCCGCCCGTGTACCACAGCACGATTTATGAGCTGAACGAAGCCGGCAAGCAGGATGACGAACTGCTCTACTCCCGCCTTGATAACCCGAACCGGCGACAGTGGGAGGCCCTCGCGGCTTCGCTCGAAGGCGGGGCAGCTGCCGCGGCCTTTGCCTCGGGAATTGCAGCCGCCGCGGCCGTACTTCAGGCCCTCGAACCCGGCGATCACGTCATCTTCCCCGAAGACCTCTACTCAGGGCACCGCATGATGATCACCGGCCTGATGAACCGCTGGAAGCTGGAAACGAGCTTCACCGATGCCACAAATCCGGATGCCGTACGGGCCGCCATCCGGCCCAACACCCGCCTCATCTGGATGGAAACGCCCTCCAACCCCATGCTGCGCATTACCGACATCGCGGCCGTGTGCGAACTTGCCCGCAGCCGCGGCCTGCTCAGCTGCGTGGATAACACCTGGCCAACCCCGGTCAATCAGCTGCCGCTCGCGCTCGGGGCCGACCTTGTGATGCACTCTTCTACCAAATACTTCGGGGGGCACTCCGATACGCTGGGCGGGCTCGTTATCGCCCGTGAAGACGGTGAGCTCATGGAGCGCATCCGCTTCATTCAAAGGCTGGGCGGGGCCGTGCCCTCCCCGCAGGACTGCTGGATGCTCGCCCGCAGCACCCGAACGCTGGCCTACCGCATGAAGGGCCACAACGAACACGGCATGATGCTCGCCCGCTTCCTCGACACACACCCGGCCGTTGAGGCCGTGTACTACCCCGGCCTGGAAAGCCATCCCGGTTACGGGGTCGCCGCCCGGCAGATGCAGCATTTCGGCGGCATGATTTCTTTTCTGGTAAAGGGTGATGCGCCCCTCGCCCTTAAAGTGGTTTCGGGCTCAGAACTCATCAAACGTGCCACAAGCCTGGGCGGGGTGGAAAGCAGCTGGGAGCACCGCCTCAGCACCGAGGGCGAAGGCTCCAAAACCCCGGGCAACCTCATCCGCTTCAGCGTGGGCCTCGAACATCCCGAAGATTTAAAAGAAGATCTGAACCGTGCTTTATCCGTAATTTAGTGATAGCAACTGAAGCCTGTGCGCATCACAAAACAAAAGGCGCGGCCCTTCCGGACTGCGCCTCTTCATCTTATTGTACTAACAGGAAAATCAGGCTTCCCCTGAAAACGCGCTGTGCTGCGAAGCCGGCGCGTTTTCTTTTAGGGTGATGGGTACCTACTCGTACCGCAGGCTCTCGATCGGGTCGAGCTTCGCGGCTTTCATCGCCGGGTAAACCCCGAAAACGACCCCGATTAGCGTCATGCCGATCACGCCGCCGATGGCCGAGCCCCAGGGGAATACCATGCTCGAGCCGAAGTACAGCGCCGCGCCGTTGCCCAGCGCCACGCCGGCAATGATACCAATCAGGCCGCCGATCTGACACAAGGCGATAGATTCCAGCAAAAACTGCGTGGTGATTTCACGTTTCCGGGCGCCGACCGCTTTCCGCACCCCAATTTCGCGGGTACGCTCGGTTACGGATACGAGCATGATGTTCATCACCCCGATACCCGCGCCAAGCAGCACGATGCCGCCGATCACAAAACCGATGATGTACAGAAAGCCGGTAAACTGACTCAACGCCCCGCTGATCGACTGATTGGTCGCTATCTCAAAGTCGTCCGGATTTGCCGGGTCAACCTGCCGGATCAGGCGCAGCAGGCCGGTAACGCGGTCGATCGTGGCCTGTACCTCTTCGATAGAGCCCGCCCGCAGCTGAATGCTGATGTTCTGGTTTCGCCCGTACTTGTTGGCCGCAACCGTGTACGGAATGAGGGCGAAGCGGTCGAGTGAGCTGCCGAAAACGGTGCCGCGCTCTTCGGTTACCCCGATAACCGTGTAAGGGCGGCCTTCAATGCGCACCGTTTTCCCGATGGGTTCTTCAACAGGGAATAGGATTTCGGCCACTTCTGAGCCCAGCACGGTTACATTGCGCAGGTACTCCATATCCTCCGGGGTAAAGTTCCGGCCCTCTGAAATGCTGTAGGCATTGTTGGCCAGGTAAAACTCGTTGGCCCCGCGGATGTTTATATTGGGATCCGTTTCCCGGTCCGAAAACACAACGTTTGTGGTTCGGTAGGAGCGGCTCGGGTTCATTTCCGCTGACTGCGGCATCATTTCCTGCAGGCGCTCCATTTGGGAAATGGTGATGTCCTGACGGTTCCTGAAAGTGCTCCAGTCGGTCTGACCCACATTGATTGCCGGCGTTTTGGAAACGGTAATGACATCCCCGCCCATCAGGCTGAGGGTATCACGGAAGTAGGTGTCGAGCACAAGCACGGCCGTGTTCGCACTGATGATGGCAAATACACCTACCGAGATGGCAAGCAGGGTAAGTCCCGACCGCAGTTTGGATGCCCGGATGGAATCTATGGCCTGTTTAAAAACTTCTGTCAGTTGCATAATCTTATGTGATAGGATGCGTGCATGGAAGGCGGGTGATGGTTTCGGAACTCCATCACCCTAAAAAATTACTCGTAGCGCAGCGATTCGATGGGGTTGGCTTTGGCTGCCCGGCTCGAAGGCAGGTAGCCAAACAGAACGCCGATGAAGGTACAGATCAGAATGGCCTGCAGCACCGTACCCCAATCCATGTAGGCCACAAAAAACTGATTGATCAGCTGTGTGATGCCGAGGGAGAGCAGCACCCCGATAACGCCCCCTATCATGCAGATGATGACGGCCTCGGTGAGAAATTGCAGGAGAATTTCCCAGGATTTTGCCCCTACGGCCTTTCGGATGCCGATTTCTCGGGTACGCTCCCGAACTGACACAAACATGATGTTCATTACGCCGATGCCGCCAACGAGCAGCGCCAGGCCTGTGAGAAACAGCCCGATGCCGTAAATGGCCATTTTAACACCGCCCAGTTCTTCTTCAAAAAGGGACGCCTTGTTGATGGCAAAGTCGTTTTCGTCCATGGGGTCGAGTCCGCGGATCTGCCGCATGGCACCGATTACCTCGTACTCGCCCTCATAGGCTGTTTCGGCATCGGGGAACTGCGCAATCAGCCGCAGGCCAAACCGCAGGCTGAACAGGTTCCCGAATGATGATATGGGGATGATGATCACGTTGTCCATGTCTTCCATGCCCAGGAAGCTGCCCTGCTCTTCGATGGTGCCGATCACCGTAAACCGCTGACCGCTGATGCGAATTTCCTTGCCGATGGGGTCTTCATCCTCAAAAAGGGCTCTGTAAACGGTTGCGCCCATCACTGCGACCGGAGCGCCTACCTGAACATCGGTATCGCTGAAAACGCGGCCGTCGGAGAGGTCGGCGTTGGTGGTCTGGAAATACCCGGCAGTTGCCCCGATGATGAGCGGGTTATCTACCCCGCGCTCGCCGTAGCGAGCGGGGGAAGTCCGGAAAGCCGTTGCCGCAACGTTGCTAGCCGAAGGGGCAAGGCGCTGCAGAGGCTCGAGGTAGGCGAGCTGCATTTCGCGGCGGTTGCGGAACTCCCACCAGCGGTACTCGCCCCCAAAGCCCCAGGGCCATTTCTCAACATACACCACATTGTTGCCAATCATGCTCATGCTCTGCTCGAAGGCCTGATCGATACCGTCGGTAACGGTTTTCATGGTAGTAACAGAAACAATACCGATTACAATGCAGGTGGTTGTAAGCATGGCCCGCACTTTGTTGAGCCAGATGGCCGACATTGCGATACGGAAGCCTTCGCTCAGACTGATGAAAAAACGTTGCATAATGCTGCCTGATTAAAGTAGAATGGCCTTTAGAAGAAGGAGAAGTGCGCTTGTTTAATTTACAATGCGGACAGCATCGCCGTTTTTCAGCTCGCGCGAAAGGATGCGGAAACTGCCGGTTATCACTTCATCGCCGGCGCTGAGCCCGTGTATGATTTCGATATGGTTGTTGTCGCTGATACCTGTTTCAACCTGAATGCGCCGGGCTGTTCCGTCTTCGAGTACAAACACGACCCTGCGAAAATCTTCCCTGTTGCTGCGGTTTACGTTACCGTTTCCGTTGGTGCTGTTTCCATTGTCAGCTACGAGTTCGGCCGGCGTGCTGTCGGCTTCTGTTTCGGGAAGTTCATCGGGGAAGCGGTTGAAATCGCGTACCGTTACCGCCTGAATCGGCACTGAAACGACATTCTGAACGGTTTCTGTAAGGATATCAACCGTTGCCGACATGCCGGGTTTGAAGGTAGGGATGAAGCCGCTGCCGGGAAGTTCGTCAGCCTGTAGTGCTACAAGTTCGCTGCCGCTCTGAAGCAGGTTATGAGGTGTTGTAATCCGGATTTTGACCTTGTAGTTGGTCACCTGCTCAGCTGAGGTTCCGGTGATGTCGGCAGAGTTGGCGATTTCCGTTACAATACCCTCGAAGCTCCGGTTAGGAAAAGCGTCCACTTCGATGCGTGCGGTGTCGCCCAGGCTCACATTCATGATCTGGTTTTCGTTAACATCCACGATTACTTCCATCAGGTCGAGCCGTGCGATGCGCATCATTTCGGTACCGGCTGTCTGCGCGTTGCCAAGTACCCGCTCGCCGCGCTCGATAGAAAGGCGTGAGATGGTGCCGTCTTTCGGGCTTCGGATTACGGTTTGCTGGAGTTCCTCCTCAGAGCGGCGCAGCTGAGCCCGCGCACTTTGAATCTGAAATTCAGCTGCCCGCACATTAGCCTGCTGGGCTTTGAAACTGTTTGAGGAAGCCAGATAATCGAGTTCGGAAATCATCCCGCGGTCGAATAACTGCTTGTTGCGCAGGTACTCAACCTCGCTCTGAAGCATGGTGGCCCGGGCCTGTTCGAGCCGTGCCTGCTGTGTGAGCAGCATGGCGTTGAGCTCATCGATTTGCGCCTGATAGATATCGGGCTTGATGCGCAGCAGCAGATCGCCTTCCCGTACGAAGTCGCCTTCCCGCACATTCAGCTCAATCACTTCACCCGAAACATCGGGGCGGATGATAACCTGAACTTCGGGCTGAATGCGTCCGGATGCGGAAACAAGCTGCGTGATCGTGCGGATCTCAGCCTTCTCGGTGGTGACCGGTGTTTCAGTCGGGCCCTGACTGAGCAGCCCCATGCTGTTGGCAATAATGCCGCCCAGGGCGAGTACAAGAATCAGAATTACGATATAACGGATGCGGCGTTTTTTGCCGGCAGAAGAGTCCTTGCTCATAGTGGAACAATGCTTTGAATGAATAATCAGAGGGGGTGAGGCAGTGTGCCGGTGTTGCCCGGCGGATATGTTTACGTATATCCTTCTTATTTGCCTTCTATAAGCTACATTTTATATCACCGCTTACACGATAATCAAAAATACTTGTTACATCAAATATCCCGTCTGCATTACCCATCAGGCTATATCGCACACAGCCTGGCCCCGAATCAGTATTTCAGGGGAATATTCGGTATATTTTAAGGCTAATCACTTTTTTGAAAATTGTTTTTTATGTCAACAGAAGCAGAACTTAAACAGGCAGATAAAACGGCCCTTTCCGTTTTGGAAGAAGCCGGTAACCGCCGCACTTTCGCTATTATTTCCCACCCTGATGCCGGGAAAACCACCCTCACCGAAAAGCTGCTGCTCTACGGCGGCGCTATCCGGGAGGCGGGCTCCATCAAGCAGCGGAAGGCCGCCCGGCATGCTGCTTCTGACTGGATGGCGATTGAGCAGGAACGAGGTATTTCGGTAACCTCTTCGGTGCTGCGCTTCGAGAAAGACGGCATCAAATACAACCTGCTCGATACCCCGGGCCACAAGGATTTTTCCGAAGATACCCTGCGCACGCTCGTAGCGGCCGACTGTGCCCTTATGGTAATCGACTCCGCCAAGGGCGTGGAGGAACAGACCGAAAAACTGTTCGAAGTCTGCCGGCTGCGGAATATTCCGGTCATCACTTTTGTGAACAAATACGACCGGCCCGGTATGGAGCCGCTCGAAGTCCTCAGCAATATCGAGCAAAAGCTGGGCATTCATCCGGTAGCGGCAGCCTGGCCGCTGGGGTATGGCAGTGAATTCCAGGGGCTTTATGATGTAATTGACCGCAAGCTTCATTTGTACATCAAAGCAAATCACGGCGCGCAGGAAGCCGATACGGAAATTTTTGAGCTGGAAGAGGGGCTTCAAAATGCTCAGCTTTCCCCGGCTCTGAAGGAAGAATTTCGTGAAGAATGGGAGCTCATTAAAGACGAGTTTCATGAAATGGACCCCGATGACTACAACACCGGTAAAGCGACTCCGGTTTTCTTTGGCTCGGCCCTGAGCAATTTTGGCCTCGATATCTTCCTCGAGCACTTCCGCAATCTCGCCCCTACGCCGCAGCGCTATGCCGATAACAGCGACACCCTGCGGGCACTCGACGAACCTTTCTCCGGCTTTGTGTTCAAGCTGCAGGCCAACATGAACCCCGAGCACCGCGACTGTACCGCCTTTGTGCGGGTCGCAACCGGTAAGTTTGAGCGGGGTATTGAGGTAAAGGTCGATGACCTCAGCAAGAAAATCCGCATGACTTCCCCCCACACCCTCATGGCCGACGACCGCAGCCTGCTGCAGGTAGCCTACCCCGGCGATATCGTCGCCCTGTTTAACCCGGGCGAGTTCAAAATCGGGAGCACGGTGTATAAAGGGGAGAAAAAGAAGTATGATGTGATTCCGCTGTTCAGCCCCGAGCACTTCATTAAGGCCGGTTCCAAAGATCCGTTTCGAAGAAAGCAGCTGCGTGAAGGGCTTGAGCAGCTTTCCGAAGAAGGCGTGGTACACGTGTTTGAAGTGCCGAATGGTGTCGGTAATGAGCTGCTGTTAGGAACCGTAGGTGTGCTTCAGTTTGAGGTGGTGCAGCACCGCATGCTCGCCGAGTACAAGGTGGAAATGCACTACACGCCCGTGCCTTACCACACCGCACGGTGGCTGACGGAAAATGAGGAAATTATCAGTAAACTGAAGAGTGCTTTTTCCACGCACGTAACCTATGACCTTGACGGCAACCCGATTGCGCTGTTCGACAGCGCGTACGCGCTGAGTCAGGCAATAGAGAAGGTCGGGGAAGAAAACCTGTTTAAGTTTAAGCAGTAGGGAGGTCGCGTAGCATGAGCGCGCAGCAAACGCGGCTGGAAATCAGCCGTGACGGCTCACACACCGTCTGGTCAGAGACCGCCGGAAGCTATTTCCATAACCCCAACGGCGCGGTTGAGGAAAGCCTGTATGTTTATTTTGAAGTATCGGGCATCATCCGCGCCCTGCAGCGCGATGAAGATGTCTCGGTGATGGAAATCGGTTTCGGTACCGGGCTGAATCTGCTGCTGCTGGCTGATCTCGTGCATCAGCACAGGCCCGATGCACAAATCCGGTTTACCAGTGTGGAAGCATGGCCGTTGCCTGCTGAGCAGGTCGAAACCCTGAACTACAGCAGCTTTCTGAAAAACAAGGCCCTGTTTGCAGGGCTGCCCCCGGTATTTGAACAGCTTCACAGGGCAACGGGCCCGTCAAAGCCGGCTTCGGGTTCGCTGGGGGATGTGCGCTACGAGGTGTATAACTGTCCGTTCGCGAAACTCCGTTTTAAACCCAAACGCCCGTTTACGCATGTGCTGCACGATCCTTTCGATCCGGCCGTTTCGCCGGAGCTCTGGACACCGGAGGTTTTTGCCTGGCTGAAATCCCGCTGCGATGAAAGCGCGGTGCTTACTACATTTGGCGCCTCGACCGCTGCCCGTGCAAGCATGGCCAAAGGCGGCTGGCTCATAGCCCGGGCACCCGGCACACTTGGCAAGCGGGAAATGACCGTCGCTTCGCTGAGCGAAGCAAAGCTCCGCGATTTTAAGCGTCTGAACGAAGCCCGCCTGACTGAGCGCTGGGATGCAGGCGAATTCAGCCGTAAGACCTGATTTTTGCTGCAAACGGTTGCGTAGCAGGAAGCTGCGATCCTGCATTGTACACGCTTCAAAGCATCGGGCAGAAGGCGATTTTACGTTCATGGGAGCGCTTTTTTAGTATATTGAGAAATGATCACGGCCCCGATTCATCTCAATCACCCTGCCATGAAAGCTTCTGTTTCCCTCCGCTACCCGTTGCTCATTATCGCTCTGCTCGCTTTCACAGGCGCTGCATGCCGTACCACGCTTGACCTTGGTGAGGGCACCATCTTCAGGTTTGATTTCGAAGGGGAGCAGTATGAAATTATCGGCTATAATGAAGTAGAAGGCCGGGAAGAAGGGGTGAATGATTTAGTGCTTCGCGACGGTAGTACGGTTCGCCTGTGGGCACGCGACAATACGCAAGATGGCTTCATCGACAGCGTGATTCAGGGGGAAGTGAGCCTGCAGGAAGCAAACCGGATTTATCTTGCCGGTATCCGTGCTGCGATGGAGCGGGGAAGCTACAAAGAGCGGCCTTATGCCCGGCGCTTTGAGATCCTTTCCGGTTTTTACGCTTTCGATATCATCTCCCTTTCGGTCGGGGAAAATGATACGTACAACCTTTTCATCATTCGTGATATTAAAACGCAGGAAATTGTATCGGTACGCGACTTCGGCCGGGACGGCATCCTCGACGATCCGCTTATTGAGGAGGAAGAGCGCGATTTCTGGCAGCCGTTTTACACCCGCATTTTAGAGAAAGGCAGGGAGATGAACCGGATCAGTTTTGACGGGAATCAGTGGCTTGTTCATGTGCCGTAGCTGCCGGTTCAGTTTTACGGGTTTACGGAAGTCTGCTTCTGAAGCCATTCCGTCGGGGTTTCTCCTGTCTCCTTCCGGAAAACGGTTGAGAAATAGCTTGCATGCTGATAGCCCACCGCATTTGCAGCATCGGAAACCGAATAGCCTTCACTGTTTATCAGCTGACAGGCTTCCTGAATTCTGGTTTTGGTGATGTATTTGTTGAGCGGCACAGATTCAACCTTTTCCCATTTACGGTACAGCTGTGCCCTGCTGATGTACAGCGAGTCGGCTATAAGCTGTGTGGTCAGGCTGGTATTGCCCAGATGCCTCAGGATGAGTTCCTTCACTTTTTTCTCAAAAGCTGCGTCTTCGCTGGTTTTTGTGAATTGCCCTGTATCATTACCATTTAACAAGGAATCAGGCTGTGATGAACCGGAAGCCTGGGTGTATGTTTCAGTCGTCTTCGTATTATGCCGAATGAGCTTTTCACGCCTAAGCATCGCATAGATCTGCTTAAGGATGGTATCGGGATTTACTGGTTTTGTAAGATATACATCAGCTCCGCTCGACAGGCCTTTTTCAATATCCTGAAGTTCGTCTTTAGCTGAAATGAAAAGGACTGGCAGGGTTCTGAAGGCTGGCATTTCTCTGATTTTACGCACAAGCGTGATGCCGTCCATCCCGGGCATCATGACGTCTGAAATGAGCAGGTCCGGGTTCTTTTTTTTCAGCAACGGCAAAGCTTCAAGACCGTTGGCGGCCTGATAGATTACAAAATGATCTGCAAGGGCCGAAGCGATAAATATGCGGAAATCACTATTGTCCTCAACCAATAAAAGGACAGGTTTACTTTTTGCTGTTTCTTTAGCTTTAGCTTTCTCTTTCTTTTTCTCTGTTTCCGGTTTAGGCTTCTGAACAGCTGCAGGAAATAAATATGTTACCGGCTTCAGTTCAGGCCGGGAAATATCCTGGGTATCCGCCGAATCAGCGTACACGGGTTCTTCCGGCTCTTCCGTAGTTGGAGCCAAATCTCCGGGGTTGAGATGGCCGGAACCCCGCTTGAGGGTAATTTTGAATACAGCGCCCCCTGCCGGTGCATTATATGCTACGATATTTCCGCCAAGCCGCCCGGTCAGTTCTTTTACCAGATAAAGCCCGATTCCGGTTCCCTCTGCATTCCGGCCTTCGTTACCCTGATATAAGTACTCAAACACGCGTGGCAAATCTGTGTTAGAAATGCCGGGCCCCTGATCAGAAACGATACAGCTAACATGTGTTTCATCCTGCCTGATATTCACAAGAACTTCGCCTCCTTCCGGTGAATACCGAAGTGCATTATAGATCAGGTTCGTTATGATTCGCTCCCATACGCCTGTATCTACGAAAATTTCAATGGCCGGCGGTTGGGCGGTCAGTTTCAGGGAGACACTTTTCCGGCTGCTTACATCTGCTAATCTTGCAAGTTCGTTTCTTGTGAGGGATACGAGCTCTTCCCGGGTAATTTTCAGGTTTAGCGCATCTGCATTAAGCTTTGTTACCTGTAAAATCTGATCAACAAGGTTTTTTAGCCGATAGCTGTTGTCTTGTACGATGCTGAGGTAGTCCTGCAAAATTGGATCCTGCTGCATTGCAGGATGACGCCTCACTTCTGCGAGTGGCCCGGTAATCAGGGATATGGGGGTTTTGAGCTCATGGCTAATGCTGGTGAAAAGACGGCTGCGTGCTACAGACGCTTTTCGAACTTCAGCTGAAGCCTTTTTTAACTCACGCGTTTTCTCATCAATCTGACGGCTCAGAAACTGTTCTTTTGTCTCCATAGATTTGACCCTCAGTTTGTAAATCCCGCCGAGCAATATCAGGATGCCAAGTGCACAGAAAAAGTAGAAAAGGGTGGTTTCGTAGAAAAAAGAAGGTACACTAAGTGGTATAAGCACCTCTTTGTAATATCCGTCGAAGCCGGCGGCTGTTACCAGAAAGCTGTAATTACCCGGAGGCACATTGGTATAAAACGCGGTTCGGTTATTCCCGGCAAGCTGTGGCGTGCGGTCGAAACCAATCAGCTGATAGCTGAAAATAATTCCGTTTGGGTTTTCAAAATTGGGAAGGGTAAAATGAATACGAAAATCGCGTTCACCCGGATCAAGGTGGATGCCTTTGCCGCTTCCGGCCGTGGTTCTGTAGGTTTGCCCGGCGGTTTCGATTCTGTCAATAATTGGTTGGCTTATTAAACGGGGATAGACCGCCTGCAGCGCAGACGGGTTAATAACAATGAGCCCGGCCTGATTCGGAAACACAATGAGCCCGTTGCTTAGCTGCAAACCGGCATTGTCAACGCCTCCGTTGCCCTCCCTGTTATGAAGCCCGTTGTTTTCATTTAGCTTGAGTGGTGTGAGGGTATATGTATCGCCCCGCACAAATGCATGAAGCTGTTCAAGCGATGTGCGCATGATCCCACCGTTGGTGTTAATCCACAGGTAGCCGTACCTATCCGGAATGATGCGATGCAACGCATTACTTATCAACCCGTTATGTCGGGTTATGGTTGTGCTGCTGATAGTAGCTTCGTCGCCGAAATTTATGAAGTTTAACCCGTGATCTTCAGTAGCAAGCCAGATGCGCTGGTCGGTTTCAGGGTAAATATCACGGATAAAATTACTGCTTAATCCCTCCCTCGTTGTGTATCTCTTCCAGCTCCAGTCGGGCTTTAAAATAAACAGCCCGAAACCGTTGGTGCCCAATAACAAGGTTCCGTCGCTTAGCTCGCGGATAACTCGTACGAAATTAAATTTTTGGCCGGTTAATTCTTCAAGCAGCCGGAATTCACCTTGTTGCTTCACAAGCATTCCTGCAGGAGTTCCCATCAGAAGCAGGCCGCTTTGTGTACGGTGCATTGCGTCAACGCGGGAATCTGTACCGGGGAATAACGACCTGAACCAGTCCTGATGGACCCATTTGCCGTTTTCATGCATCCACAGCCCGGGGCTGAAAAGGGACTTGTAAAGCTGATCTTCCTGTTCGTCATAAAAAAGAAAACGGCTCCTGTCTAAAGGAAAGTCACCAAAATCCACACGGCTTATGGTTACTTCTGATTCCGAGAAATGCACGGTGCCGTCAATCAGGTTTCCTGCCAGTATATCACCTCCCGGCAATTCAATAACTGAATAAATGTTCTGTACAGGTATGGATTCAATCTGTGTGATGTTCCTCACCGGACTCCGCTTTATCTGGTACAGGCCGGTATTGTACGTAAAAACCCAAATCGTGCCTTCCTGATCATAGAAGCCACCCATGATTTGAGGATCTGAGAGGATGAGCTGACCGTCAATCCGTAAAGTTTTAGAATCTATTTCAAGCAAACTGCCCATTTGCTGCAAGTAGTAACTTCTTACGGTATCAGGATGCGTACCCAGAATCATCCCAAGTTCAGTACCCAGCGCCATGAACTGCGGCAATATCCGGTGCTGTAACCTGAAAGGATGCGGTTCATCCGGATTGAATATGCGGAATTGCTTACCGTCAAATGATGAGACAATTCCGTAAGTGGTACCCAGCCATAGCAATCCTTCTTCATCAATACCGATGTTCTGAACCCTGTTGTTGCCCAGTTCAGGGTATTCAACCGCATTAAACACTTTAAATTCGTATCCGTCGTAACGTACCAGGCCATCGAGGGTGGCCATGTATATAAAACCGTCGCCCTTCTGCACCATCCCGATAACAGAGTTGAGGGGCAGCCCGTCTATTGTTGTATAGTGCTTGATTATGTACTCAGGGTGTTGACCGGCCTGAAAAAACTGCAGCGGTCCGGCAATGGCTGCCCATATCAGGGAAAGGAGTATTGAAGGGAGCATATACGGGTTGAGATGATATTAAAACTTTGTGAGGAAAAAATTGAATATAATGAGACATATTTTGAATTCAATATCCTTAGTTTAAATCCGTAATTAAATACCATTGAAGCACAACGTAAGGCTCTGTCTCGTGAAAGAACAGAGCCTTTTTTTTGCTTTCAGTTTTTTGACTGCCCGCAGGCTCCCGCTCACGGGTTTAGAAAGGCGGGTGGGTATTGCCGGTGAAATCCCGTAGCCTGCTGCCAGGCATCCGCAACCCGAAGCAGTTTTCCCTCTTCAAACAACTGCGCATTAAACGTAATGCTCACCGGCATGCCGGTTTCGGTAAAGCCGTTCGGAACCACAACCGTGGGGTGACCCGTAAGGTTGGTAATCACCAGATTGCCGCCCGCAAAGGAGGGCGTCAGGTACACATCAACATTCCGAAGGGCTTCGTGCATGGCGTTGATCAGCTGCGTACGGGCGCGGTTGGCCTGTATGTACTCAACCGCAGGCACAAATCGGGCTGTGCGGAACACGTTGGGCCAGGCCTGAATCATCTGCCGCACCATCAGGCTGTC